>JADZDN010000336.1 GCA_020851015.1 Alphaproteobacteria bacterium
CGATCGAAGATTAATCCCTTGAATAGATTTGCATGCGAAACTGCGTATGATTCGGGTGGCACGTCGAATGTCCGGAGGGGGTCCGGGCACCGCCGTCCACGAAGGCTGTTAGGGACACCGGCCATGCGGCCGGAATAGCCAAGGGGTAGGGGTGCGAATGTCCATGGAACAGGCTGAGACCAGCCCGCTTCGGCGAGCGCTGGCCGCGTGCCGTGTGCCGCTGTTCTTCGCCGCCGGCTTCAGTGCCGCCGTCAATGTTCTGGCCCTGGTCGCGCCGATCTACACCATGCAGGTGTTCGATCGCGTGATTTCGGCGCACAGCGTCGACACGCTGATCTACCTCAGCCTGCTGGCGCTGTTCGCCCTGGGCACGCTGGCGCTGCTGGACCTCGCGCGCATGCTGATCCTGGCGCGCATCGGCGCCTTCCTGGAGCGCCGGCTGGCGCCGGAGGCGATCCAGCGCAGCATCGAGAACGTGCTGCGCGACCAGCCCGGCCGGTCCGACGCGCTGCAGGACCTGGCCCAGGTGCGCAGCTTCCTGTCCGGCGCCGGCATCTGCGCCGCGTTCGACCTGCCGTGGATGCCGATCTACTTCGGCGTCGCCTGGCTGGTGCATCCGGTGATGGGCCAGCTCGCGCTGGCGGGCGCCACGCTGCTGCTGGCGATCGCGCTGGTCAACGAAATGAGCGGCCGCGAGCCGACCATGCGCGCGACGGCGGCCTCGCGCCAGGTGGCGCGGACCGTCCATGCCTCCTACCGGAATGCCGAGGTGATCGACGCGATGGGCATGCAGCCCGCGCTGATGGGCCGCTGGGCGGGCCTGATCGACCAGCAGCAGCGCCACGAGCGCAAGGCGGTCAACCGCGCGAACTTCGCGACCGGCCTGTCGAAGTTCATCCGCATGGCGCTGCAGATCCTGTTGATGGGCATCGGCGCCTGGCTGGTGATGCAGCAGGACATGACGGCCGGCGCGATGATGGCGGGGTCGATCATCGTCGCCCGCGCGCTCCAGCCGGTCGAGCAGACGATCGGCGTGTGGAAGCATTTCGTAAACGCGCGCGAGGCGTTCAGCCGCCTGCAGCGCTTTCTGGCCGAGCCGCCGCTGCGGCGCGAGATGATGCGCCTGCCCGATCCGCGCGGGAACTTGAGCGTCGAGAGCGTGTCCTTCGCGCACAGCCGCGCCAAGGACGCGCTGGCGCTGCAGAACGTCAGCTTCGCGCTGACCGCCGGCCAAAGCGTGGCGATCGTCGGCCCGTCCGGCAGCGGCAAGTCGACGCTGGCGCGCCTGATCGTCGGCGTGTCCCAGCCGCGCCAGGGCTATGTGCGCCTCGACAACGCCGACATGGCGTCGTGGAGCCGCGAGCAGATCGGCAGCCAGATCGGCTATTTGCCCCAGGACGTCGAGCTGTTCGCCGGCACGGTGCGCGCCAATATCGCCCGCATGGGCGACGGCGATCCCGAGGCGGTCGCGGCGGCGGCCAAGCTGGCGGGGGTGCACGACCTGATCTTGCGTCTGCCCGAAGGCTACGAGACCCAGATCGGCGATGCGGGCATGCGGCTTTCGGCGGGCGAGCGCCAGCGGATCGGCCTGGCGCGCGCGCTCTATTGCATGCCCAAGCTGGTGGTGCTGGACGAGCCGGATTCCAACCTGGACACGGACGGCGAGGCCTCGCTGATCCGCGCCCTGCGCACCATGAAGGAGCGCGGCACCACCGTCGTCGCCACCACGCACCGCCCGACCCTGGTCGAGGCGCTGGACAACGTGCTGGCGCTGCGGGCCGGCAAGGTGACGATGTTCGGGCCGCGGGCCAGCGTGATCGCGCAGCTCGCCGCCAACCGCCCGCCGCAGGGCGCATCGCCGCGCCCGTCCGTGGTCGGCTACGGTTCCGTCGATGCGCGACGGGGCCGCAACGTCGTGACGCACTAGGAGCGGGGACATGGTCGCGAACATCGCCGGCTCCGAAGCCCTCGCCGCCGTCGCGCCCGCCGCCGGGACCGTGGCCGTGGCGGAGACGCCGGACCTCGCCATCCCGCGCCCCGCGCCGGTCCTGCCGCGCCGGCCGGAGATTCTGGCGCCGTTGACCCTGGGCCTGATCGCGGCGGCGCTGTTCGCCGCCGTCATGACCGCGTGGTCCTACATGGCGCCGCTGGCCAGCGCCGCCATCGCTGCCGGCCAGGTCGTGACCGACGGCAGCCGGCGGACCGTGCAGCACCTCGAAGGCGGCATCATCCGCGAGATTCTGGTCAAGGACGGCGACAAGGTGCGCTCGGGCCAGGTGCTGGTGCGGCTGGACGACATCCAGTCCGGCGCCAGCACGGATCTGCTGCGGGCGCAATGGGACGTGCTACGCGCCCAGAATACGCGGCTCAGCGCCGAGATCGCCGACGAGACCGCGCTCGCCTTCCCCACCGACCTTTTGGCGCGCAAGAGCGAGCCGCGGGTCGCCGAGATCATCGCCAGCCAGACGGGGCTGTTCGAGGCGCGCCAGCGCGCGCACCAGGGCATCGTCGCCGTGCTGCGCCAGCGCGCCGAGCAGCTCCGCTCGGAAATCGCCAGCTACGAGGGGCTGCTGCGCTCGGTGCAGGAGCAGCTCGTGTCGATCAACGGCGAGATGAAGGACGTGCAGGAGCTGGTCGACAAGGGCTACGAGCGCCGCCCGCGCCTCTTGACCCTGCAGCGCCAGGCGTCCGGCCTGACCGGAACCAAGGACCAGCACCTGGCCATGATCGCCAAGGCGCGCCAGGCGATCACCGAGACCGAATTGCAGATCGCCCAGCAGACCAACACGCGCCGCACCGAGGTCGCGACCGACCGGCGCGATACCCAGGCGCAGATGGCGGATGTCGAGGAAAAGCTGCGCTCGGCCCAGGACGTGCGCGCCCGGCGCGACGTGACGGCGCCGACCGACGGGCTGGTGACCAACCTGCGGTTCCACACCCTGGGCGGCGTGGTGAAGCCCGGCGATCCGCTGCTCGACATCATCGCCGACAACGAGGCGCTGATGGTCGAGGTGCGCATCAATCCGACCGATATCGATACGGTGGAAACCGGCCAGGAGGCGGAGGTGCGCCTGACCGCGTTCAAGCAGCGCACCATGCCGGCGCTCAAGGGCAAGCTCACCTATATCGCCGCCGACGTCGAGGCCGACGCGAAGACCGGCGCCAGCTTCTATCGCGGCCGCGTCCAGATCGACATGCTCCAGCTCGCCCAGATCCCCAACGCCCGGTTGACCGCCGGCATGCCGGCGGAGGTGATGGTGCTGGCGGGCGAGCGCACGCTGCTGCAATACTTGCTGCAGCCCTTGATCGACAGCTTCCGCCGCGCCTTCCGCGAGCAATAGCCCGCCGCCCCTCGGGCGGTCGGCCCCGTAGATTCACGAAGGATCGCGATCGCCGGCCCTGGCGGCGGCCGGCGCTTTGCATCCGCCGGCTTTGTTTTCTGTAGACAATCGACAGAATATCTCGAATCGTGATGCCGGGGTCGGGAGGAAAGCCGTGGCCGCGGTTGAACTGCGCGGATTGACGAAGCGCTTCGGCGCGCTGGCCGTCGTCGACGACGTATCGCTGAATATCGCGCACGGCCAGCTCGTCTGCCTGCTCGGCCCGTCCGGCTGCGGCAAAACCACGATCCTGCGGCTGGTGGCCGGCTTCCTGGAACCCTCGGCGGGCGCGATCGCGGTCGGCGGCCGGCTGGTCTCCTCCCCGGCGCGCTCGATCGAGCCGCAGCAGCGCAACATGTCGATGATCTTCCAGAGCTACGCGCTGTGGCCGCACATGACGGTGTTCGAGAACGTC
Source organism: Alphaproteobacteria bacterium (assembly GCA_020851015.1). The sequence goes on from JADZDN010000336.1 coordinate 3,796, forward strand.
GCCTACGGCCTCCGGCTGCGCCGCCTGCCCGCCGAAACGATCGCCCGGCGCGTCGGCGACCTGCTGCGCACCACGCGGCTCGAAGCCCTGGCCGAGCGTTACCCGGGCGACCTGTCGGGCGGCCAGCAGCAGCGTGTGGCGCTGGCCCGCGCCTTGGTGGTCGAGCCCGAGACCTTGCTGCTGGACGAGCCGCTGTCGAACCTAGACGCCAACCTGCGCGAGGAGATGCGGTTCGAGATCCGCCGGCTGCACGACCGGTACCGCTACACCACGATCTACGTGACGCACGACCAGGCCGAGGCGATGACGACGGCCGACCTGATCGTGGTGATGAACGCGGGGCGCATCGAGCAGGCCGGTCCGCCCGAGGAGATCTACTACCGGCCGCGTTCGGCGTTCGTGGCGCAGTTCATTGGCGGCACCAACATCCTGCGCGGCAGGCGGCTGGACGACGGGCACATGGCGGTCGCCGGCACGACCCTGGCGCTGGGCGGCGGAGCCGCGCGCGCATCCGCGGAAGGCGGCGGAATCGCGATCTCGATCCGTCATCACGACATCAAGCTGCTCGCGGCGGAGCCGGCGTCGCCGGAGAACATCGTGCCGGCGCGCGTCGCGCGCCAGGTCTTCCTTGGCAATGCCCGCGACTACCTGCTCGAGATCGCCGACGGCAGCCAGGTGCGGGTGGTGACGCCGGCCGACCAGAGCATCGCGCCGGGCAGCGCCGTCTGGCTGCACCTGCCGCCCGACCGCTGCCGGGCGCTGGCAAGCTAGCGCCGCGACAAGACGGCGCCGATCGAGCGAACCGAAGGGAGGAGACAGACCATGGACCACGTGTCGCTTTCGCGCAGGACGTTCCTGCTGGCTTCCACCGCCGGCGTGCTATGCGCCGCGCGCGAGCTTGGCGCGGCGCCCGCGGCCACGCCGGTGACGCCCGAGCTGGTGGCGGCGGCGAAGAAGGAAGGCAAGGTCGTCTGGTACACCTCGGTCGACCTGCCGGTCGCCGAGAAGGTCGGCAAGGCGTTCGAGGCGAAGTACCCGGGCATCGACGTCAAGGTCGAGCGCACCGGCGCCGAGCGCGTGTTCCAGCGCATTGGCCAGGAATATGCCGCCAAGATCCACGCCGTGGACGCCGTCAACAGCTCCGACGCGTCGCATTTCATCGTCTGGAAGCGCGACGGCATCCTGGCGCCCTTCGTGCCGGAGGACGTGGCCAGGAACTATCCGCCCGAGCAGTGCGATGCCGACGGCATGTTCGCAAGTTGGCGCGCCTTGCTCAGCGTCATCGCCTACAACACCAGGCTGGTGAAGCCCGAGGAGGCGCCGAAATCGTTCAAGGACCTGCTCGACCCGAAATGGAGCGGCAAGATGGTCAAGGCGCATCCCAGCTACAGCGGGACGATCCTGACCGCGACCTTCCAGATCGCGCGCGACCTGGGCTGGGGTTATCTCGAGGCGCTGTCGAAGCAGAAGGTCATGCAGGTGCAGTCCTCGACCGAGCCGCCGAAGAAGCTGGGGCTGGGCGAGCGGGCGGTGATGGCCGACGGCAACGAGTACAACCTGTTCCAGATGAAGGACAAGGGCGAGCCGGTGGAGATCGTCTACCCGACCGAGGGCACGCCGCTGGTCGTGGGCCCCTCGGGCATCATGAAGGACGCGCCCAACCCGAACGCCGCGCGGCTGTTCCACGCGTTCTGTTTCACGGTCGAATGCCAGCAATTGCTGGTCGATGTCGGCGGGCTGCGCTCGTTCCACAAGCTGGTCAAGGAGAAGGAAGGGCGCACGCCGCTGTCGAAGATCAAGCTGATGAAGGAAGATCCGGTCAGCGTGGACAAGCAGGTCGAGGAGATCAAGGCGCACTACACGCGTCTGTTCAAGGTCTAGGCGCATTCGGCCGGGAAACGCGCGGGCGTGAGCGCCATCGTCGTCGCGGGGGACGGCCGACGGCCGGGCAGGGTCGACCTGTCCCGGCCGGTCCTGCTGGCGCTCGCGGCGCTGCTGTGCGTGCTGGTGCTGCTTCCCCTCTCGCAGCTCGCGCTCTTCGCCTTCATCGACCGCGAGGGCGCCGTCAGCCTGGCGAATTTCCGGCAGATCTTCTCCGACCCCGCTTTCCTGGAGCCGCTCTTCACCACCCTGGTGCTCGCCGCCAGCGTCGCGATCGGTTACTGCGCGGTGGCGGCGCCGATGGGATGGCTGGTCGCGCGCAGCGACATGCCCGGCGCACGGATCGTGCGGGCGCTGGTGATGGCCTCCTTCGTCACGCCGCCCTTCCTCGGCGCGGTGGCCTGGGAGATCCTCGCCGCGCCCAACAGCGGACTCCTGAACCAGTGGTTCCGGTCGCTGGCCGGCGCCGCCAGCGACGAGCACCTGTTCCACGGCTATTCGCTGCCCGGGCTGATCTTCGTCATCACCTGCTACACCTTCCCCTACGCCTTCGTGCTGATCGCCAACGCGCTCGACCGCATCCCGGGCGACCTCGAGGACGCCTCCTCGATCCTCGGCGGCCGTGCCTGGCGCACGGCGCTCAAGGTCACGGTGCCGCTGGCGATGCCGGCCCTGCTCGTGGGCGGGCTGGTCGCCTTCCTGCAGGCGATGGTCCTGTTCGGCTCGCCGGCGATCCTGGCGCTGCCCGCCGGGTTCCACACCATGACGACGAAGATCTGGAGCCTGTTCCAGTACCCGCCCAAGCCGGGCCTGGCGGCCGCCGCGGCCCTGCCGCTGCTGCTGCTGACGATCGGGCTGCTGCGCCTGCAGTCCCGCCTCCTCGGCCGGCGCGGCTACGCGGTCGTGGCGGGCAAGGCGGGCACGCCGCGCCTGGTGCGGCTGGGGCGCTGGCGCTGGGCGGCGCTGGTCCTGTGCCTCGCCGTGCTGATGAACCCCGTCTTCCTGCCCTATGGCGCGCTGCTCAAGGCCGCCCTGTCGCGCGTGCCGTCGCAGCCCCTCAGCTGGGACAGCCTGACCCTGCACAACGTGCGCTTCGTCTTCCTCGAGTTCTCCTCCACGCGCACCGCGCTCAAGAACACCTTCCTGCTCGGCACGCTGACGGCGACCATCGGCACGGCCCTGGCCCTGGTGATCGCCTACCTGACCACCCGGGCGGCCGTCGCCGGCCACCGCGTGCTGGCCTTCCTCGCCACCGCGCCGGTGGCGATTCCCGGCATCGTGCTGGGGGTCGGGCTCTTCCTCAGCTACACGCACCCGCCCCTGGTGCTCTACGGCACCTTGTGGATCCTGCTGATCGCGTTCCTGACGATCGAATTGCCGGCAGCCTACCAGCAGCTCCAGTCGGCCTTCCGCGCCGTGCATCCCGAGCTCGAGGAGGCAAGCCGCATCCTGGGCGCCACGCGGCTGCAGGCGCTGGGCCACATCACGGCGCCGCTGCTGCGTTCGGGCGTGATCGCGAGCTGGTGCTTCATCTTCATCGGCACGATCCGCGAATTGTCGGCGGCGGTCATGCTGTTCACCGCGGACACCAAGGTGATATCCGTGGTGATCTTCGACCTGAACGAAAGCGGCGAGCTGGGCGCCATCTCGGTGCTGGGCGTCACCATGCTGCTGATCACTTTCGCGGTGATCCTGTTGGCCAACAACCTGCCGGGCCGGGGCGCATGGTCGGCGCCCACCGGCCGGCCCGCCGGCTGAAGCGACCGCGCGAACGACAGGAGGAACCCATGATCCGATCGACCGGCCTGATCGCCCTGGCGGCGCTGCTGGCCCTGCCCGCGGCCGCCGTGCCCGGGGCAAGCGCGCAGGCGCAGGCCAAGTATCCGGTTTCCACCGTGACCCTGGTGACGCATTCGAGCCCGGGCGGCGGCAGCGACGTGTTCCTGCGCGAGATGATCAAGCACCTGACGCCGGCGATGGGCATCAACTTCGTGGTCGAAAACGTCAGCGGCGGAAGCGGGGCCAAGGCGGTGGCGCGCGTGGCCAAGGCGCCGGCCGACGGCTCGGTGTTCTACGCCACCACGCCGACCTATATCCAGACGACGCTGCTCAGCAAGCCCGAGGTCGGGTATGACGGGCTGGAGCCGCTGGTCAACGTCTTCTACGACCCCGAGGTCGTCTATGTGCGGACGGAATCGCCGTTCAAGACGCTTGCCGACGCGATCGCCTATGCCAAGCAGAATCCCGGCAAGGCCAAGTGGGGCGCGGCCAACCCGGCCTCGCTGGAACGCA
>JADZDN010000337.1 GCA_020851015.1 Alphaproteobacteria bacterium
GAGATAAACCCCGACTACGACGCGATGGACGCGCTGATCGCGGGCTTCCCCGCCGGCACGGTCTCGGGCGCGCCGAAGGTGCGCGCGATGGAGATCATCGACGAGCTGGAGGTCGCGCGACGCGGCGTCTACGCGGGCTGCATCGGCTACTTCGCCGCCAACGGCACGATGGACAACTGCATCGCGCTGCGCACCGCCGTGCTGAAAGACGGCGTGATGTACGTCCAGGCCGGCGGCGGCGTGGTCGCCGACAGCGACCCCGAGGCCGAGTACCAGGAGACGATCAACAAGTCCCGCGCACTGATCCGCGCCGCCGAGGAGGCGGTCAGGTTCGCGTCGGGGCGAGGGTGACACGCCCTTCCAGCCGCTGCACCAGCCAGGGCAGGAAGATGTCCATTCGGTAGTCGACGTCGGTGTGGTTGTCGTCGTACTCCTCGTAGACATGGTCGATGCCCAGCCGGGTCAACGCGCGGTCGAGGCGGCGCATGCCGAAATGGATGCGGAACTGGTCGTGGCCGCCGCAATCCATGTATAGGCCCTTCAGCCGGCGCAGGCTCTCCTCGCACTCGTCGGCCAGCAACGACGGGTCGTAGCTGAGCCAGTTGGCCCAGCGCTCGGGAATGCGCTCGGCCGTGTGCAGGTCGCAGGGCAGCCGGATGTTGAGATAGCAGGACGGGTCGGGATCGAAATGCGCGCCCATCGCGATGAACATGCGCGCGTGACGCTCGCGCTCGGTGACCTTGTTGGCGGCCTCGAAGTGGTCGAAGAACGCCTTCACGTCCATCTTGTGCTCGCGCAGCACGTCGAGCGCCTTGTACATCTCGGGGAGCTGCAGGGCGTCGAACCCCATGTCGCCCGAATTGCACGCGGCGACGGCCCAGAAATCGCCGTGGTGCATCGCGTGCCAGATCGCGCCATAGCCGCCCGAGGACTTGCCGAAGCAGCCGCGCCGCCCCTCGCCGCCGCAGTTGAAGCGTTGCTCGACGAACGGCACGATCTCCTGGATCAGGTAGTCCTCGTAGCGCCCGGTGCCGGCGCTGTTGATGTACTGGTTGCCCCCGACGCGCGTGATGCAGTCGGGAAACGCGACGACGACGCGGCCGAGCGCGCCGCTGCCGACCAGCCGGTCGAGCCGCTCCGGCACGTTCTCGCCGATGTTCTTCCAGTTGGTGTGGCCCATGCCCGAGCCGCCCCACCCCGGCATGTCGAGCAGGAGCGGCAGCCGCTCGCCCTCGGTCCACCCGGCGGGCGTCCACACATGCAGCTCGCGCCGGGCCGGGTCGCCCAGCGGGTTGTTCGCCAGAACGTCCGAGTCGTGGACCAGGCGGTGGACGGTTCCCTCGGCGTAGTCCCTCGATCGACGCATGTTGTTCCCTCGCGACACTTTGGCGCCGGTGCTTGATCCCCGGCCATGTTAGACTAAATCCATCCTATGAGATCGCCCACGCCAATGCATGCCGCCGCTGCCCTTCTCGCCCTCCTGCTTGGCGCGAGCGCAGCCATGGCCGACAACGCCGGCAACACGGCGCGCTCGGCGCTGAGCGACTGCTTGAAATCCCTGCCGGCCGACAAGCTCAACGACGAGAAGGTGATCGGCGAATGCCTGGACCGCGCCCAGCGCGCGGCCGAGCAGCGGGACAAGCGCCAGGGCGATATCGAGTTCCAGCGCCGGCTGGACGAGATGGACCGCATGATCGAGCGCACGACGCGCGGCTCGCGCCGCCCTTGAAGGGCGCTACTTCTCGCGCACCCGGCACAGGGTGAGATCGACGCCCTGGTCGCTGGCGTACCACAGGGCCAGCACCGTCGCGTCGGCCTGGGCCTTGTTGGGGTGGCGGGCCATCAGTGCGGTCAGCGTGTCGATCTCCACGGGCAGCGCGCTGACCGCATAGCCCTTGTCCTTCAGCGCCCGCTCGCCGGCCGAGATGATCTGCTGGGCGCGGTCCGGTTCTTCATCGGCGAAGCGCCAGCGGTACATCTCGTGCCCGCGGCACCCGTAGCCCAGCGAGTCGACCATCTGCAGCGCCAGGGTCTCCTGCTCCTGGTCGGTCGAGCGCTGCGGCTTCTCCGCGAAGGCGAGCCTGGCGATGCCCGATGCCGCAACGCCGGCGGCGCTCGCGGCCGGACGCGACGGCGTCGCCTGCTGCGCCAGCACCGGTCCCGAGCCAAGCGCGCCGGCGAGCAAAGCGGCGGCGATCAGGCGGCGGCGCATATCAGCTCCGTCCCTGGCCGCGGCGCACCACGGCCGAGATCGGGGCCAGGGTCAGCCCCTGCTCCGCGAGGCCCGGCAGCCAGCGTTCCAATTCGTCGAGCGTGCGTTCGTGCGGATGTCCGATCGCGATCGCCGCGCCGCCGCGCTTGGCGATGCGCTCGATATCGGCCAGACGCGCACGGACCGAGCCGGTGATCTGCTCGTGGTCGATGAACACGTCGCGCGCACCGGTGGCGAGCCCCAGATGCGCGGCGACCAGCGCGGCCACCGTGTCCTTGGTCGTGCGCGAGTCGATGAACAGCAGGCCTTGATCGCGCAATTCCTCCAGCACCGGCAGCATGGCGTTGGCGTCGGCCGTCATCCGGCTGCCCATGTGGTTGTTGACCCCGACATAGCCGTCGAAGCGGCCGAGGTTCAGCGCCAGCCGGCGCATCAGCTCGGGCCGCGCCAGGCGCGTGGTCAGTGCGTCCGGCCCCGGGTTCTCCTGGGACGAGAGCGGTTCCATCGGCAGATGTACCATCAGCTCGTGGCCGCGCTTGCGCGCTTCCTCGGCCTGGCGGGCCACTTCGGGCGCGTAAGGCAGGAACGAGATCGTCAGCGGCCCGGGCAGGCGCAGCGCGCGCGACGTCCGCGCGCGGTCGATGCCGGCGTCGTCGATGATAATCGCCACGAGCTTCAGCGACGGCTTGTCGGCGAAGGGCACCGCGTTCAGCCGCCAGGCCGCCGTTGCCCCGTCGCCGATGCGCGCGCCGGGCCGCCTGCCCTCCTCCAGCTCGGGGCCGGGCGTCAGCGCGGCGAGCTGCGGCTGCTCGACCGGTTTGGACGCCGCCGCAACCGGCTCGCCGGGGGGCTCGACGCTGGGCTCGCCCATTCCGGACGGATCGGGTGGCAACACGATCGGCTCGGCTTGGGCGGATGCGCGGGAAAGCCCCGGCGGGCTGGGCTCCGCTGGCGCTGCGTCCACCGTTCCAGGCTCGATGACGTCCGGCGCATCGGTGAATTCGCCGCGCAGGGCAGCCGGCAGATCGCCCGGCGGCATGTCGCGGACGGCCGGTGCCGAGTCGGGCCGTGGGGGCTCGGCCTGTGGGGGCTCGGCCTGTGGGGGCTCGGACTGGCGAAACTGGGGCTGTTCGATGTCGACCGGTCGCGGCGCGGCGGTTCCCGCGGCAGGCGGCAGGCTTGCCAGCCACACGGCCACGCCGGGCGCGGAAGACTCGGCTGGGTCCATCGCCGAGGACCAGCTTTCGGCGCCGAAATAACCGATCGCCCCGCCGGCCGACAGCGCCACGGCGAGCAGCACTGGGTGCTTCCACCTGCCCCTAGTCAGCATCCCCGGGCGTCCCCTGTCCGTCTCAGCCTGCGCGCAACACCAGCACCGCCAGCATCACGACGCCCAGCACGATACGATAGATCGCGAAGGGGATGAAACCGCGTCGGCTGACGAAGTCGACCAGCCAACGGACGACCAGCATGCCGGCGAAGAATGCGGCAACGAACCCAACGGCGATCACCACCAGTCCGCTGTCATTCAGCGAATCGCGGTTCTTGTAGAGGTCGTAGACCGTGGCGCCGAGCATCGTCGGGATCGACAGGAAGAACGAGAACTCGGTCGCCGGCCGCCGCCCCGCCCCCAGCACCAGCGCGCCCATGATGGTGGCGCCCGAGCGGCTGACCCCCGGGATCATCGCCAGGGCCTGGCAGAACCCGACCGCCAGCGACAGCCAGAAGGGAAACTCGTCGACATGCCGGTAGACCGTGGCGGGCCGCGCGCGCTCGATCACGATAATGACGAAAGCGCCCAGGATCAGCGTCGCGCAGACCACCCAGGGCGAGAACAGCACATCCTTGATGACGCGGTGGAACAGCACGCCCAGCACCACGGCCGGCAGGAAGGCCAGCAGCACGTTGATCGCGAACCGCCACGCCTCGCGCTCGCGCTGGATCATGCCGACCGCCGTGTCGATCAGCTTGACCCGATAGACCCAGCAGATCGCCAGGATCGCGCCGAGCTGGATCGCCACCTCGAACACCTTGCCCGGCGGTCCCTTGAAGCCCAGCAGGTCGACCAGCAGGATCAGGTGGCCCGTCGAGGAGACGGGAATGAACTCGGTCAGTCCCTCGACCACGCCAAGGAACGCCGCCTTGGCGAGCGTGACCGGATCCATGGATGCTCCCGTCCAGATGCTGTAGGGGAAGTATCCCTACAACACCAGATAGGGTGTGGGAAGGGGTTTGCTGGCTTGGCTTGCCGATTTCCGGTAATATTTCCGGAAACTAGGAGAGGCCGATGCCGGATGGAAGCCGACGCATCCTTGCCAACCATCGGCGCCGCCAGAAGCGGCGCGGCCTGGCGCGGGTCGAAGTGCAGGTCCCCAAGAAAGACGCCGCCCTGCTGCGGGCGGTTGCTCGGCATTTGCGCGAGGACGACAGTGGCGCCTTGCGCGCGCAACTCGCCGCCGCAACCGCTCCAGGCGCGGCAGTCGGATCGATTCTCGATCTGCTAGCCTGCGACCTGCGCGACGAGGCGTTCGCCCCCATGCTCCAGCGCGATCGCCGGCCGGCCCGCCCGGTCGATCTCTGACCTTCGGACGGCATGAGCTACCTGCTCGACACGAATGTCCTGTCCGAGTTGCGCAAGGCAGGGCGCTGTGATCCCGCGGTCGCGGCCTGGGCGAGCGCCCGGGCGCCGCGCGAACTCTTCACCAGCGTTCTCGTGATCGGCGAGATCCGCAAGGGCATCGAACTCCGGCGCCGCGTCGATGCGGCACAGGCAAACGTGCTGGAGCGATGGCTTGCCGCGGTAGCGCGGACGTTTCAGGGACGCATCCTGCCAGTCGACCAGGCGATTGCCGAGGACTGGGGCCGCTTCAATGTCCCTGACCCTCTACCCCCGATCGATGGCCTGCTGGCGGCGACAGCGCGCGTTCATGGAATGACCCTGGTGACACGCGATATCGCTATCATCGAGGCGAGCGGCGTACGCGTGTTCGATCCGTTCACCCGGGCGTGAGGTGATCGCTACTCCGCCGCCTGCCGCTCCGTCGGCGCGGGGCGCCAGCGCAGCACGGGCTTGCGGGCGGCCAGCGTCTCGTCCAGGCGGCGGCGCGGGGTCAGGCGCGGGGCCTGGTGGAAGAACTCCGCATCGCCCTTCTTGGCCCGCTCCGCCAGGCCGCGCATCACGGCGATGAACTGGTCGAGCGTCTCCCTGGTCTCGCTCTCCGTCGGCTCGATCAGCAGCGCCCCGTGCACCACCAGCGGGAAGTACATGGTCATGGGGTGGAAGCCCTCGTCGATCAGCGCCTTGGCGATGTCGAGCGTGCTGACGCCGCTACCGTCGAGGAAGCGATCGTCGAACAGCGCCTCGTGCATGCAGGGGCCGGGGAACGGCGCGGTCATCACGTCGCCCAGCCGCGCCTGAACGTAGTTGGCGTTGAGCACCGCGTCCTCCGACGCCTGGCGCATGCCGTCGCTGCCGTGGCTCATCATGTAGGCGAGCGCGCGCACGAACATGCCCATCTGGCCGTGGAAGGCCTTGAGCCGGCCGAAGGACTTGGCGCCCTCGCCCTTCGCCTCCTCCACGAGCCGGAAGCCGTTCGGCCCGTGCACCACGAAGGGCAGCGGCGCGTAGGGGGCCAGCGCCGCCGACAGCACGACCGGCCCGCTGCCCGGCCCGCCGCCGCCATGCGGCGTCGAGAAGGTCTTGTGCAGGGTGATGTGCATGCAGTCGATGCCCAGGTCGCCCGGCCGCACGCGCCCGACGATGGCGTTGAA
>JADZDN010000338.1 GCA_020851015.1 Alphaproteobacteria bacterium
AAGGCCGCAAAAAAGAAGGCGAAGCGGAAGTAGCTTCTCCGTCGTTTTTGCGACATGAGTTTGTCGGCCGACTCGCGCGCCTCTCCTCCAAGCTTGGCGACGGTCGGCCGACGCTCTTCCAGGGGGATCTCCTCCCCCTAGGCTTCCGATCCCTCTCCGACATCCGCTGATCGCCGCCCGGGAAATCCGGGCCGGTGTATTGCCGCCTCGTACCGGCAACCGGCGCGAATTTGCGTCTGCCGGCCGTTTCCGTTAACACTCCCGGCCGCCCTGTCGATCCCCGAAGAGGCCGCACGGACGTCGAGAATGGCTGGGATTCACCTGATCCCGCGGGCACCCCTCGCGGTCGTTGCGCTTGCGGCCGCCATGTCGCTGGCTTGCGGCCCGGCGCGGGCGGGCCAGGCGGTGATCGTCGTCGACGGCGACAGCGGGTCGGTCATCAATGCCCGCGAGGCGACGCAGCTCTGGTACCCCGCATCGCTGACCAAGATGATGACGATCTACCTGGCGTTCGAGGCGATCGAGCGCGGCGCTGCCCGGTTCACCGACATGCTGACCGCGTCCCCGCATGCCGCCGCCCAGCCCGAGACGCGGCTCGGGCTTTCGACCGGTTCGCGCCTATCGCTGAAAGACGCCGTCCTGGCGCTGATCACCCGCTCGGCCAACGACGCATCGGTCGCGATCGCCGAGCAGCTCGCGGGCTCCGAAGCCGCCTTCGCCGAGCGCATGACCGCCAAGGCGCGCGAACTGGGCATGGATCGCACGGTGTTCCGCAACGCCTCGGGCCTGCCCGATCCGGGCCAGCGCACCACGGCGCGCGACATCGTGCTGCTGGCGATGGCGCTGAGATCGAAGTTTCCGCAGCACTACGGCCTGTTCTCCAGCCGGCAGATGAGTTTCCGCGGGCGCACCCTGCCGACGATCAACGGCATCGTGGTCAGCTATCCCGGGGCGGACGGGATCAAGACCGGCTTCACTTGCGGATCGGGCTACAACCTCGTCGCGTCGGCCACGCGGAACGGCAAGCGCCTGTTCGCCGTGCTGCTCGGCAGCCTGTCGCGCGCCGGGCGTTCCAGCGAGATGACCAAACTGCTCGACGACGGCTTCGCGCGGCTTGGCCGCGCCACGCGCGCCGACCTGGCCGTGTCCACCGTCGACGACTACATCGACGTGATCGACAGCGCACCGCCGCCGCAGCAGCTCAACGGCAAGGACTGCTCGGTCATCCAGGCCGCGGCGCCGGTGGAGCAGACGCCGGCCCAGCTGCCGACCGGCTGGGGCCTGGCGCTCGGCTCCTTCGGCGGCCGGCCGGAAGCGAAGGCCGCGCTGGACCGCGCGCGCACCAAGCTGAAGGCGCTCGGCTCGCTCGGACGGCCGGCGATCGTCGCGCAGGACCGCGCCGGCAAGCGGACCTACACCGCCGTGCTCGCCGGCATGGCCCAGCCGCTGGCGGCCAATGCCTGCAAGCTTCTGCGTGCCGGCAACGAGTATTGCCTGGTGATAACGCCGGCCGTGCTCGGCAATGCGGGCGCGATCCTTTGGCGGCCACGGTGACTCCGCCTGGGCCTGTGCTAGAATATTCGCGTCCTTCAACCAGACCGTCCCGCCGCCCATGCCCCCTTCGCAATTCACCCGTCTGGCCGAGCGCCAGCGCCGGCGCCTCAACCTCACCATCGACGGCGCGGCCGCCACGGCGCTCGAGGGCGACACGCTGTTGACCGCGATCCTGACCAACGCGCGGCGCGTGCGCGCCAACGAGTTCGACCGCAAGCCGCGCGCCGGGTTCTGCCTGATGGGCGCCTGCCAGGATTGCTGGGTCGAGCTGGGCAACGGCGATCGCACGCGCGCCTGCACCACCTTCGCCGCCGACGGCATGGACGTGCGCACGGGCGGCCGGTCGTGAGCGACGGCGCGGTCATCATCGTCGGCGCCGGCCCGGCCGGCACGCGCGCGGCCGAGACGCTGGTGCGCGCGGGGCTGCGGCCGGTCGTGATCGACGAGGCGCCGACCAGCGGCGGGCAAATCTATCGCCGCCAGCCGAAGGGGTTTACGCGACCGCCCGAGGCTCTCTATGGCTTCGAATCCGGCAAGGCCAGAAAGGTGCACGCGGCGTTCGACGCGCTGTCCGGCAAGGTCGACTACCGCCCGGACACGCTGGTGTGGGAGATCCGGCAGGGCAAGGTCCACACGATCGCCGGCGGCAGCAATGCGCGGGCGGAACTTCCCTATGGCGCGCTGATCCTGGCGACCGGCGCGATGGACCGTGTCAGTCCCTTCCCCGGCTGGACCCTGCCCGGCGTCTACACGCTGGGCGGTTCGCAGATCGCGCTGAAGTATCAGGGCTGCGGCATCGGCAGCCGGGTCGTGTTCGCCGGCTCGTCGCCGCTGCTCTATCTCGTGGCCTACCAGTACGCCAAGGCCGGCGCCACGGTGGCGGCGGTGATCGATACCGCACCTTTCGCGGCCAAGCTGCGGGCGTTGCCCGACCTCGTCAAAGGCGGCGCCACCTTCACCAAGGGCCTCTACTACACCGCCTGGCTGCGCCTGCACGGCGTCCCGGTCCACGCCGGCGCGACGCTGCTGCGGGCGGAGGGCGGCGATGGCATCGCGCGGGTAGCGTGGCGTGGCGCCGACGGCGCCGAACGCAGCACCGACTGCGACGCGCTGGGCTTCGGCTTCGGGCTGAAGTCGGAGACCCAGCTTGCCGATTTGGTAGGGGTGCCCTTCGTGTTCGACGAAGGGCAACGCCAGTTCGTGCCCCAGGCCGATGCCGCCGGGCGCACGCCGGTCAAGGGCGTCTATGTCTGCGGCGACGGCGCCGGCATTCGCGGTGCCGACGCGGCGGAACTGGCCGGCGAGCGCGCGGCGCTGGCCCTGCTGGCCGATCGCGGACAGCCGCACGACCAGGCGCGCGCGGCGTCGATCGACGCGAGCCTCGCACGCCTCGCGCGGTTCCGTCGCGGGCTGGAGCGCGCCTTTCCCTTCCCCGAGGCGATGGCGCGCGCCATTGCCGACGATACGGTCGTGTGCCGCTGCGAGGCGGTCACCGCCGGCGAGGCGCGCAAGTGGATGCGCGAGCTGGGCGCGTGCGAGTTGAACCGCGTGAAGGCGTTCAGCCGCGTCGGCATGGGGCGCTGCCAGGGCCGGGTCTGCGGCACGCCGGTGGCCGAGATCGTGGCCCAGGAATGCGGCCTGTCGCTGGAAGAGGCCGGGCGGTTGCGCGGCCAGCCGCCGATCAAGCCGATCCCGCTCGATCCCGGGCCGGAAGAGTAGGCTTCAGAACAGCCCGGACGTCGCGCCGCCATCCACCGCGATCGCCGTGCCCTGGACGTGGCGCGCGGCTTCCGAGCACAGGAACAAGGTCAGCGCCGCGTTGTCCTGGGGCGTGCCCAGGCGGCGCAGCCCGTCCTTGGCGATCGCCGCGGCACGCACCTTGTCGGGCGTCGTTCCTTCCGCCTGCGCGCGCTGCTGGAAGAGCTGCTCCACGCGCTCGGTCTCGGTCATGCCAGGCAGGATCGCGTTGACATTGACGCCGTCGCGCCGCCCCAGCGCCGCCAGGCCCTTGGTGAAGTTGTGCATCGCGGCATTGACCGCGCCGCCGATCAGGAAGCCGGGATCGGGCGTGCGGGCGGCGCCGCCGATGATGTTGACCACGTGCCCCTCGGCCGCCGTTAGCAGCGGCCAGAACAGCCGGCACATCCTGACGCAGCCGAAGAACTTCAGCGCGAACCCGTCCTGCCAGGCCGCCTCGTCGAGGTCGAGGAAGTTGCCGGCGCGCGTCGCCCCGGCCGAGTTCACCAGGATGTCGGTACGGCCGAGCTTCGCCTTGACCGTGGCGAAGGCGCGCTCGCAATCCCCGGCCCGGCGCAGGTCGGCCGCCACGGTCAGCGGCGGCTTGCCGGCTGCCTTGGCGATCGCCGCCGACGCCGATGCCAGATTGGCCTCCGACGAGGCCACCAGCACGCATTGGGCGCCCGCCTTGGCGAACGCCTCGGCGATGCCCCGGCCAATGCCCCGGCTGCTGCCCGTGATGACCGCGACCTTGCCGCCGAATTCGCCCTGCATTGGGTTCCCTCCCCGATTCCCCGGCCCAGCCTTGTGCGGTCCGCCGGCGCCGCGTTACGCTATAAAATAGTGGCCACGGCGCGCAGCCAGACCCGGGCCGGCGCCAGGATACAGGAACAGGGCGAATGACCAAGACCCTCGCCGCCGCGCGCCCCGCCAGCCACAACATCGCGCCGGCGCGCCGCGACTTCTACCGCGAGATCGCGCCGCAGAACCTGGCGCCGCTGTGGGAGGTCCTGCACCAGCTCGTGACCGCCGAGCCCCGGAGCATCATCAAGCCGCATTGCTGGAAATACGCCGACATACGGCCGCATCTGATGAAGGCGTGCGGTCTGATCACCGCCAAGGAGGCCGAGCGCCGCGTGCTGGTGCTGGAGAATCCAGCGCTGCCCGGCGAATCGAAGATCACGCGCAGCCTGTTCGCGGGCCTGCAGATCATCCTGCCGGGCGAGATCGCGCCACCCCACCGGCATACTCAGACCGCGCTGCGCTTCGTGGTCGAGGGCCGGGGCGCCTACACCGGCGTGGACGGCGAGCGCACCGAGATGCACCCCGGCGACTTCGTGATCACGCCGTCCTGGACCTGGCACGATCACGGCAACAACGGCGACGGGCCGATGGTGTGGCTGGACGTGCTGGACATCCACATGCTGAAGCTGTTCGAAGCGAGCTTCCGCGAAGGGTCGGGCAGCGACGAAGCGCGGCCGGAGGAGCGGCCGCGGGGCGATTCGATCGCGCGCTACGGCAGCAACCTGCTGCCAGTCGACGGCAGCTACAGCCGCCCGACCTCGCCCGTGTTCAACTATCCCTACGATCGCACGCGCGAGGCGCTGGAGCAGATGCGCCGGCGCGAGGAGTGGAACAAGTGGCACGGGCTGAAGCTGAAATACATCAACCCGATGAACGGCGACTACGCGATCCCGACCATCGCCACCTTCATCCAGCTTCTGCCGAAAGGGTTCAAGACCCAGCCCTACCGCTCGACCGACAGCACGGTCTATGTCTGCGTCGAGGGCAGCGGGACCACCACCGTTGGCGGCAAGACGCTCGCCTGGGGCCCGCGCGACATCGTCGTGGTGCCGAGCTGGGAGCGTTTCGTCCACCACGCCAGCGAGGATGCGGTCCTGTTCAGCGCTTCGGACCGCGGCGTGCAGGAGAAACTTGGCTTCTGGAGGGAGGAGAAGGTCGACAGATAGGCGTTGGCGTTATCCGAGCAGGCACAGCACGCCGTAGCAGGTCTTGAACCAGTGCGCCGCCACGAGATAGAGCAGAACGTCCGCCGCCAGGCCAACCGCCAGGATCGGCAGCGCGACCAGGCCGAGGAAATACAGCAGGGCGTAGCGCGTGAAGCCCCGGCGCGGGATCTCGTGCCCGGCGACGGTGATGCTGCGGGATGCCATGGCGCAGGATAAGACGACGCCGGCACCGCCGTCCATCGAATGGCGCTGGGACCAGCTGGCGCCGCCGGAATGGGCATGCCTGCTGGCCCAAGCGCCCCTGCCGACGCTGGAGCAGTGCTGGGCCCATGGCGCCGGAATCGAGCATGTCTCGTCCTACCGCGCGCATCGCGGCGTCGCCTATCGCGGCGACCAGCCGATCGCGATGGTGCAGCTTTTCCGGCGCGCGATCGGGCCGCTCGCCATCGGCAAGATCCTGCGCGGGCCGGTGCTGCTGGCGCCGCTGCCGCATGACGCGCTCGTGCCGCTGCTGCAGCCGATCGCCGACGAATGGCGCATCCGCCGGCTGCGGCCGCTCTTCTGGCTGCCCGAGGCGCCCGTGGGCGACGGCGCGATGCGGCTGCTGGGCAAGCGGCCGATGGTGATCGGCAATGCCACCGCGCGCATCGACCTGGCCCCGGACGAGGACGCGCTGCGCGAGCAACTCGACGGAAAATGGCGCAACCAGCTCACCCGGGCCGAGCGCGGCAAGATGCGCGTGCAGATCGACCATGGCGGCCGGATGCTCGACTGGCTGCTGGGCAAACACGAAGCCTTCCGCCGCAAGGAACGCCACCGCGGGCCGTCGCACCGCGAGATCAAGGCGATGGTCGATGCGCTTGATATGAAAGAGGATGCGCTGGTCCTGACCGCGCTCGACCACAACGAGCCGCTGGCAGGGATTCTTGTCCTGATCCACGGAAAAGGCGCCACCTATCACGTCGCCTGGGCCGGCGCGGACGGCCGGCGCGTCCATGCGCACAACCTGCTGCTGTGGCGCGGGATGCTGGCGGCGAAGAAGCGCGGCGCCGCGTTCCTCGACCTCGGCGGGCTGGACGCGACCGCGCCGGGCGTGGCGCGGTTCAAGCTCGGCACGGGCGCGGCCGTCGCGCCGCTGGCGGCGACCTATCTCTAGTCCCTAGTCCAGCACGTGGTGCTGGTGAACCGGCAGCTTCTGGCGCACGTCGGCGAGATAGGCGCGGTCGATCCGCGCGGTGACGTAGCCCGGGTTGTCCGAGGCCTGCGCCATCACGTGCCCCCAGGGATCGACGATCATCGAATGGCCCCAGGTGAAGCGCTGCTCGTTGCCCTGGGGGTGCGGGCCGATCTGGGCCGAGGCGGCGAAATAGGTCTGGGTCTCTATCGCGCGGGCGCGGATCAGCGGCTCCCAATGGTCCTTGCCCGTCTGGAGCGTGAAGGCGGCCGGCAGCATGATCACCTCGGCGCCCTTCGCGGCCAGCGCGCGGTAAAGCTCGGCGAAGCGGAGGTCGTAGCAGATCGAGCAGCCCACGGTGACGCCGTCCGCGACATAGGTGATCACCTGGTCGCCGCGGGCGACATGGGCCGATTCCTTGTACTCGCGCCCATCGGGCGTGGTGACGTCGAACAGGTGCAGCTTGCGGTAGCGGGCCAGCTCGGCGCCATCGCGGCCGAAGGCGACGGTCGTGTTGTAGTACTTGTCGCCCGCCCGTTCGTAGAAGCTGCCGCCATGGACGAAGACGCCGTGGGTCCGGGCCGAGTCCTGGAGCATCTTGTACGCTTCGCCGCCCGGAATCTCCTCGGCGGCGGCGCGCCGCTGCTCCAGCGGCCCGCCCAGCATCGTGAACATCTCCGGCAGGACGACCAGGTCGGCCTTGTCCTCCTTGGCCGCCGCGGCGATGAATTTCCGTGCCGCGTCAAGGTTCTTTGCCTTGTCGTTCTGGCTGTTCATCTGGATGACCGATACTTTCATGGCCCAGGCTCCGTGGCTTGGCGTGCCATGGGATTGTGGGAGACAAGGGCGGGAAACACAAGGCGCACGGGCTTGCGAGCACCCCGCCGTGGCGCAATTCTGTCATTCCGAGCCTGCGCATTTAGGACAATCCATGATCCAGATCGACAGCAATTTCCCCTCCGGCAACATCGAGGTGGTGGCCGCCGACAACCCCGCCAACATCCGGCTGCGCATCCGGCCGGATCCGGTGACCAACTTCCTGCAGTGGTTCCATTTCCGCGTCGTCGGCGCCAAGGACCGCGACCTGCGCATGACGATCGAGAACGCCAACGATGCGCTGGTCCGCAAGGGCTGGGAGGCGTATCGCGCCTTCGCGTCGCTGGACTCGCAAGCCTGGTTCCGCGTGCCCTCGAGCTATGACGGCCGGGTCTTCGCGATCACCCATCGCCCGGATCGCGACAGCATCCACTACGCCTATTTCCCGCCCTACACCGCCGAGGCGCTGCGACGGCTGGTCGGGCGATGCCAGATGGACCCGCGCTGCCGTGCGGAGATTCTGGGCCGGACGGTCGATGGCGAGGCGATCGACCTGCTGACGATCGGCGCCCCCTCGCCCGGTCGCAAGCCGATCTGGGCGATCGGCCGCCAGCATCCGGGCGAGGTGCAGGCGAGCTGGTGGATGGAAGGCTTCCTCGACGCCCTGCTCGACCGGGGCAATGCCGCGGCTGCCGCCTTGCTGGACAAGGCGACGGTCCACGTCGTGCCCAACATGAACCCGGACGGCACCCGCCGCGGCCAGCACCGCACCAATGCGGGCGGGGTCAACCTGAACCAGGAATGGGAGACGCCGTCGCTGGAGAAGAGCCCCGAGGTTTTCCGCGTGCTGGAACGCATGGGCCGGACCGGCGTCGCGTTCTGCCTGGACGTGCATGCCGACGAGGAATTGCCGTTCGTGTTCTTCGCCCGCGTCGACCTGAACGGGCCGCTGTCTCCACGGGCCGCCGCGTTGCGCCAGCGCTTTGGCGAGGCGCTGGTCGCGCTGAGCCCAAGCTGCAAGCCGGACGGCAGCTATGTCCGCCCGCACAGCCGCCGGGCGCCGCTCGCCTTCTGCGGGCCCCAGATCGCCCAGCGCTTCGACGCGCCGGCCGTGACGCTGGAGATTCCCTACAAGGAGGTGGCGGAGCTGCCCGACCCGGTCGAAGGCTATTCGACCCGCCATTGTCGCGAGCTCGGCCGGGCCTGTGTCGATGCGCTTGCCGCCGTTTTCGCGGGGTCCGGCAAATGACACTGAGGGCCGATTGTGGTTGAATGCGGGACATGAAAACGCCCGCACGACAGCCGATGACCGGCGCCAGCGCCTGGCACGGCGGCACGCTTGCTCCGGCAGCCTGGACCCGCCGCCTGGACCGCGATCATCTTGCGGTGCTCGACAAGGCATTGATGGCGGTCGATGCCCGCAAGCTGCCAACCTTGGAGATCACCCGCGACGATTTTCCCCTGCCCGGCTTCGCGCCGCTGATCGCGGACCTGCAGGAGACCATCGAGAACGGATGCGGCTTCGTGCGGGTGACCGGGATTGCCGCCGAGCGGTATCCGGTCGATGACCTGCGCCGGATGCTATGGGGGTTCGGCACGCATCTGGGCATCGCCGTCAACCAATCGGCCGGCGGCGAATGGATCGGCGAGGTACGCGACGAGAGCGACGACGACACCAAGAGTTATGCCGAGAACGGCCCGGACAAGGTGAAATCCTCCCGCGCCCGCGCCCGCTCCAGCGGTGCCTTGCGCTTCCATACCGACCGCTGCGACGTGATCGGCCTGCTCTGCGCGCGCAACAGCCTCACGGGCGGCGTCAGCAAGCTGGCCAGCTCGGTCACGATCCACAACGAGATCCTGAAGCGCCGGCCCGACCTGCTCGACGTGCTGTTCCAGGATTTCTGGCGGTCGCGCCCGTCGGACGAGGACGGGATGTACGCGCATCCCTACTTCGCGCTGCCGGTCTTCGCGGTCGAGCGCGGCTGTTTCACCAGCCAGTATTCCCGGACCTATGTCGAGCAGGCCCAGGAATACCCGGCGGTGCCGCGCCTGACCGCCGCGCAGATCGAGGCGATGGACATGCTGGCGGCGGTGGCGGAGGAGGTCTGCCTGCTGGCGCCCTTCGCGCCCGGCGACATGCAGTTCGTCAACAACCACATCGTCTATCACGGCCGCACCGCCTATGCCGACGACCGCGCGAGCGGGCGGTCGCGCCTGCTGCTTCGCCTGTGGCTGTCGCCGCCGAACTCGCGGCCGCTGCCCAGCGGGTTCGAGGAGGCTTGGCATTCGATCGCGCCGGGCGCGGTGCGCGGGGGAATCCCGCTGAAGCGGAAAGTCCCGGAGCCGGCCTAGCTAGTGCATGTTTCCGCGAGGATGAATCGGCCCCCCACCCTAACCCTCCCCCGCGAGGGGGGAGGGGGCTGAATGGGAGGTGCAATTCTTCATCGTCCCCCTCCCCCCGAGCGCGACGACGCCTTCGGCGTCGCGCGGGGATGGGGGAGGGTCGGGGTGGGGGTGCTTCGACCCAAAAGGAACCTGCTCTAGTAGGTTCCGGGATAGGCGCCGCCGTCCATCAGGAAATTCTGCCCCGTTACATAGCCGGCGTGGACGCTGCACAGGAAAGCGCAGGCCGCGCCGAACTCCGGCGGCTCGCCGAAGCGCTGGGCGGGAATGCCGCGGATACGCTCGGACCGGACTTCCTCGACCGCGCGGTTCTGCTTGGCCGCCACCGTGGCGACGGTGGAGTTCAGCCGGTCGGTCGCGAAAGAGCCGGGCAGCAGATTGTTGATCGTCACGTTGTGGCCCACGGTCTTGCGCGCGACTCCGGCCACGAACCCGGTCAGGCCCGAGCGCGCGCCGTTCGACAGGCCGAGGATGTCGATCGGCGCCTTCACCGAGCTGGAGGTGATGTTGACGATACGACCGAACTTGCGCGCCATCATGCCGTCGACCGTGGCCTTGATCAGCTCGATCGGCGTGATCATGTTGGCGTCCACCGCCTTGATCCAGGCCTCGCGGTCCCAGTCGCGGAAATCCCCCGGCGGCGGGCCGCCGGCGTTGTTGACCAGGATGTCCGGCGCGGGACAGGCGGCCAGCAGCTGCGCACGGATCTGCGGCTGAACCACGTCGCCGACGACGGTCGTGACGGCGGCGCCCGTTTCGCGCCGGATCTCCGCGGCGGTCGCCTCCAGCGCGTCCCTGCCCCGCGCGTTGATCGTGACGGCCACGCCCTCGCGCGCCAGCGCCATCGCGCAAGCCTTGCCCAGCCCCTTGCTTGCCGCGCAGACGATGGCCTTGCGGCCCTTGATCCCCAGGTCCATCCGATAGCGCTCCCCCGTCCTGTCGCGACCCGCTGCCGCCGCCGCGTTATACCGCCTTCCCGGCCGGCCCCGCCAGACTAGGCGTGGTGCGCCCGGCGGGCCGCGATATCGCATGCGTGACCGGCGAAAGCCTCGATTGCGCTTGCGCCCGCGCATCGTCAGAGTTGCGCAAGACAAGGGGAGGAAGTCATCCGATGGGCAAGGGTTTGGCCTTGCGCGTCCTCGGCCCGTTCGCGGCCGCCTATTTCCTGTCGCTGTTCTTCCGCTCGATCAACGCGGTGATCGCCCCCGACCTGGTGGGCGAGTTCCGCCTGGGCGCGGCCGAGCTGGGCCTGCTGACCGCCGCCTACTTCCTGACCTTCGCGCTGTTCCAGATCCCGCTCGGCGTCCTGCTGGACCGCTTCGGCGCGCGGCGCGTCCAGGCCGCGATGGTGGCGACCGCGGCGCTGGGGGCGCTGACCTTCGCCCTTGGCCGCGATCTTGCCGTGCTGGCGGTCGGGCGCGGGCTGATCGGGCTGGGGTTCTGCGGCGGGCTGATGTCCGCCTACAAGCAGATCGCCGACTGGTTCCCCAAGCACCGGCTGCCGCTGCTGAACGGGCTTTTCCTCGGCTTCGGGTCGCTGGGCGCCGTGATCGCCACGGCGCCGGCCCAGGCGGCGGTGGATTGGCTGGGGTGGCGCGGCATGATGCTGGCCGGCGCCGGCGCCACGCTGCTGGCGGCCCTGTCGCTGCTGCTGGCGGTGCCCGAGCGGCCGGCCGCGGCGGCGCCGCCGCCCTCGCTGGCGCAGCAGATGCGCGACCTGTTCCAGGTGATCTACCGCGATCCGCTGTTCTGGCGCCTGGCGCCGATGACCATGCTGGGCTTCGCCAGCGGATCGGCGATCCAGACCCTGTGGGCCGGCCCCTGGCTGCATGACGTCGCCGGCTTCGACCGGCCGGCGGTCGCGCGCCAGCTCATGGTGATGGCGCTGGCGCTCAGCTTCGGGTCGATGTTCGGCGGGGTGATCGCCGAGGGCATGCGCCGCTTCGGCATCGGCGTCACGGCGGTCGCCGCGGGCGCGTCGCTGCTCTTCATGGCGGCGCAGGTCGGCATCGTGCTGGGCTGGACCGGCGCCAGCGCCGTGCTATGGGCGGTGTTCGGTGCCAGCTTCAACGTCGTCACCTTGAACTACGCCGCGCTGTCGCAGCATTTCCCGGCCAACTACGCCGGCCGAGCCAATACCGGCATGAACGTGCTGTCGACCGGCTCGGCCTTCGCGCTGCAATACGCGATTGGCGGGGTGATCGATCTTTGGCCCCGCGGCGCGGGCGGCGGCTATGACCCGCGTGCCTATGCCTGGGCCTTCGGGCTGATGCTGGCCTTGCAGGTCGCGGCCTTCGCCTGGTTCCTGCTCTACCGGCCGCGCGCTACTTCATGATCCAGGTCAGCGCCAGCGCGATGTCCGGGAAGACCGTCAAGAGGCCGACCGAGGCCAGCAGGATCAGCCAGTAGGGCACCGAGGCCGCCGCGGCATCGCCCAGGCTCACCTCGTTGCGCGTGATGGCGCTGAGCACGAACAGGTTCATGCCGACGGGCGGGGTCAACATGCCGATCTCGACCAGAATGGTGATGATGACGCCCAGCCACACGGCATCGAAGCCCAGGCTGGTCATCACCGGGAAGACGATCGGCAGGGTCATCAGCATCATCGACACGCCGTCGAAGAAGCAGCCCAGGATCAAGTAGATCACCACGACCAGCAGCAGGACCCAGTACTTGGACAGGTTGAGCGCGAGAATGGACTCCATGACCTGCTGCGGCAGGCCCAGGATGCTGATGGCCTGCGAGAGGACCAGCGCCCCCAGCATCACCAGCCCGACCGCGCCGAACATGACCGTCGAGCTGAGAAAGGCCCGCCAGGTCAGGACCAGGGTCAGCTCGCCGAACAGGAAGCCGATGCCGATCGCGGTCACGACGCCCAGTCCCGCCGCCTCGGTCGCCGTAGCCCAGCCCATGAACACCGTGCCCATGCAGGCGAACAGCAGCACGACGAGCGACCACATCTCCCACACGCCCTTGGCGACCTGGCGCAGCGTGGGCCAGGAATAGCCGGGCGGGGTGATGGTGGGGCGCGCGACGCATAGGGCCCAGATGTAGACCATGAAGATGAAAGCGATCAGGAATCCGGGCACCGTGCCGGCCAGGAACAGCTTGCCGATCGACACGTTCTGCGTGGCGCCGTAGAGCACCAGGGACAGGCTGGGCGGGATCAGCAGGCCCAGCGTGCCGGCGCCGGCGAGCGAGGCCACGACCTCCTTGCGGTCGTAACCCAGACGGCGCAGTTCGGGATAGGCGACCGAGCCAACCGCGGCGGCCGTCGACGTGCTGGTGCCGGCAACCGATCCGAACAGCGAGCACACGACGATGTTGGTATGCAGCAGCTTGCCGGGGAAGCGCTGGAACAGCGGCGCCATGCCTTGGTAGAGCTGGCGGCTGAGGCCGCTCTCGGTCATCACGTCGCCCATGAACATGAACAGCGGGATCGAGCTGATCTCGAACGCGGTGAACACGTTCCACACCGACGACACCGTCAAGGTCTCGGCGCCGCCGGCGATGAACTCCAGGATCGCGATGCCGGTGAGCGCGAGCGCGACCCCGATCGGCATGCCGGTCACGGCGGCGATGGCAAGCCCGGCGGCGAGAATCAGCCAGATGACCATGAACGATCCCTAGATCGGCGGTTCCGGCTCGTCCGACTTGCCGCTGCCGCGCCGATGCGCCAGGAACGCGGCAATTCCCATCAACAGCGCCGCGAGCGGCATCACCGCCATCCAGGGCCACAGGGTGAAGCGGCCGATATCGGAGGTGGAATTGAGCCAGAACGACAGGGAAGCGAAGTTGAAGGAATAGAAGCCGTAGACCGCGCAGAACACCAGCACGCAGACAAGCGATCCCAGCGCGGACAAGGTGCGTCCCAGGCCGGTGAACCGGTCGGACAGGATGGTGACGCGGATATGCTGGTTCTCGATCGTGCAGTACGGCAGCGTCAGGAAGACCATCACGACGAACAGCAGCCCGACCACCTCCTCGGTGAAGGGAAACGGCGAGCCCACGACGTAGCGCATGACCGCCGCCACGGCCACGAACCAGGTCAAGACGATACCTGCACCGGTCGCGACATAGAGCATCGCCAGGCAAATGCGCCGGATCAGGGCCTCAAGCGCATCCATCGCAAATCCTCGGGACCGGAGGCGGCGCCAGGGGCCGCCCCCGCATTCCCACCGATCAGCCGCCGGTCGCCTTGAGCAACGCCTCGCGGTTCTCCTCGGCCTTCTTGCCCAGCTCCTTGGCCGTCTTGGCCCAGATCTCGCGCGCGGTCTTGGTGAACGTGTCCTGGTCGGCGTTCGGGAAGCTTTCGATCAGGCGTCCGCCCTTCTGCGTGAACTCCTCGAAGGCCTTCTTGTCGTAGGTGCCCTTAACGTAGTTGTCGATCGTCGCCTTCTGCACCTGCTGGGCGGCGTCGGCGACGATCTTCTGCACGTCGGGCGGCAGCGCGTCGAACGACTTCTTGGCGACGATGATGTGCAGCGGATGCAGCACGTAGGGGAACAGGTAGCTGGCGTAGGGCTCGACCTCCTGCAGCGAGATCGACGACACGAATCCCATCGGATAGACCGAGCAGTCGACGACGCCGGTATGCGCGGCGACGTAAAGGTCGTTCTGGCCGATTACCTGGGCCGACACGCCCAGCGCGCCGAACGTGTCGACGTGGAACTTCTCCCACACGCGCAGCTTCTTGCCCTTCAGCTGGGCCAGGCTGGTGATGGGCTCCTTGCAGACGATGTGCGTATCGCGCACGGGGTGCATCACGTAGCCCAGCAGCTTGATGCCCCACTTGTTGTAGGTCTCCTCGTAGATCTTGGTCAGAGCCGGCAGAGCGCCGACCATCTTCTCGGGGTCCTTGATTACCCCCGGCGGCAGGGTCGAGGCGTATTCCGGCACGTCGCGCGTCATGTAGCCGGGATAGAGGCCGGCGATCTGGATCACGTTGCCCGCCGGCAGGATCCGCAGCATGTCGATGTCCTTGACGCCGAGCGACCCGCCGGCGAAAAGCTCGATCTTCAGCTTGCCCTTGG
>JADZDN010000339.1 GCA_020851015.1 Alphaproteobacteria bacterium
AGCCCGACGTGATCTACCTGCAGGACCTGATGGACCAGTGGCTGGGCCAGGGCAAGGCGCGGGTGATCCTGCCGATCACCGATCCCTATGTCGTGCATCACGGCGCGCTGGGCTCGTTCGCGACGATCTACCTGCCGGCGGGCGCCAACGCGGCCGACGTGCTGACGAGTCTCAAGGCCGTGCAGGGCGTCGAGACGGTGCTGACGCGCAAGGACGCCTGCCAGCGCTTCGAGCTGCCCGAGGACCGCATGGGCGACGTGGTGGTGGTGTCCGGGCGCCACAAGGTGCTGGGCACCAGCCGGTCGCGGCACGACCTGTCGGGGCTCAAGGAGCCGCTGCGCTCGCATGGCGGCGTGTCCGAGCAGAAGGTGCCGCTGATCATGAGCCGCAAGACCGATCTGCCGCCCGATGCCCGCCTCCGCAACTTCGACATCTTCGACATGGTGCTCAATCATGCTCGCTAAGCAATCCGCCACCCCGCCCGTATCCGCCGTCCGCCACGAATTGCTGCGCATCGCCGGCCGCAAGGTCGCCGGCAACGGCCAGATCGAGGTCAACAATCCCTACAACAACGCGATTGTCGGCACGGTAGAGCGCGCCACGCGCGCGCAGGTGCAGGAGGCGTTCGCCATCGCCGGCAGCTACAAGTCCAAGCTGACGCGCTACGAGCGCCAGAAGATCCTGGTGCGCGCGGGCGAGATCCTGGCGCAGCGCCGCGACGAGATTTCCGACCTGATCACCGCGGAGAGCGGACTCAGCAAGAAGGACTCGCTCTACGAGGTGGGCCGCGCCTACGACGTGTTCACCCTGGCGGGCCAGCTCGCGATCCTTGACGACGGCCAGGTGTTCTCCTGCGACATCACGCCCCACGGCAAGGCGCGCAAGATCTTCACCACGCGCCAGCCGCTGAAGTGCATCAGCGCCATCACGCCGTTCAATCATCCGCTGAACATGCCCTCGCACAAGATCGCGCCGGCGATCGCGACCAACAACAACGTGGTGCTGAAGCCGACCGAGCTGACGCCGATGACCGCGCTGATGCTGGCCGACGTGCTGTACGAGGCCGGCCTGCCGCCGGAGATGCTGTCGGTCGTGACAGGCCGGCCCGAGGACATCGGCGACGAGATGATCACCAACCCGAACATCGAGCTGGTGACCTTCACCGGCAGCGTGCGGGTGGGCAAGTACATCGCCGAGAAGGCCGGCTATCGCCGCGTCGTGCTGGAGCTGGGCGGCAACGATCCGCTGATCGTGATGGAAGACGCCAACCTGGACAAGGCGGCCGAGCTGGCCGTCGCGGGCGCCACCAAGAATTCGGGCCAGCGCTGCACCGCGGTCAAGCGCATCCTGGCGGTCGACGCGATCGCCGACGATTTCGTCAGGCTGGTGCTGGAGAAGGCCCGCAAGCTGAAGTGCGGCGACCCGATGGACCCGGCGACCGATGTCGGCACCGTCATCAACGAGCGTTCGGCCACCCTGTTCCAGAAGCGGGTGACCGACGCCGTCGCCAAGGGCGCGGTGCTGCTGCACGGAAATGACCGCCGCGGCGCGATCTTCCCCCCGACGGTGGTCGACAAGGTGCCCTATGACTGCGAGCTGGTGCGCGAGGAGACCTTCGGGCCCGCCATCCCGGTGATCCGCGTCAAGGACATCGACGACGCGATCCGCGTCTCGAACTCCACGGCCTATGGCTTGAGCTCGGGCGTCTGCACCGACAGGCTCGACTACATCACGCGCTTCGTCGCGGATCTCGACGTCGGTACGGTCAACGTGTGGGAAGTGCCGGGCTACCGCATCGAGATGTCGCCGTTCGGCGGCATCAAGGACTCCGGCCTCGGCTACAAGGAGGGCGTGGTGGAGGCGATGAAGTCCTACACCAACGTCAAGACCTTCTCGCTGCCCTGGGCGGCGTGACGTACCCCTCATCCTTCGAGACGGGCCTTCGGCCCTCCTCAGGATGACGCGATTCTTCCTTGTTTACCGATCCAACGCGTCATCCTGAGGAGGCCGCGAAGCGGCCGTCTCGAAGGATGAGAAGCGCCGCTTCGCCGTTTATCCCCGCCGCTTCGCGCGACCACCCGGCCCGGGGGGCTTGGGCCAGTCCTCCGCCAGTGCCTGCTCGACGAAGGCGGCCAGGTCCTCGACCAGCATGTCGGTGAGGTGCTCGCCGAATTCCTCGGTCGCCGCGGACGGCTTGCCGACCACGCCGCTCCTGGTGGTGGCCCGCATGTCGTAGGAGAACACGCGGCCCACGGTGATGTCGGGCTCGTCGACCTCCTTGCCCGGCCGCACCATCTCGGGCCGCAGATGCATCAGCAGCGCGGTCTCGGCGCGGTTGGCGTGGAAGTCCGGCGCATCGCCGGCATAGGCCTTGGTGATCCGCTCCGACACGTGGAACAGCGACAGGAAGCGGAAGCGGCAGTCGGGGAACTCGTAGCGAAGCTGGAGTCGCGCACTCTCCAGCGGCGGCTGGTTCGGCCCGTTGCCCGACAGCAGGATCAACCGGCGGAAGCCCGATTTGACGACCCAGCGCCCGATCTCCACAACCACCTGGGTCATGGTCTGCGGATGCAGCGACAGGGTCCCGGGCCACCGGTCCGTGTGGCCGAGCGACAGGCCATAGGGCAGCGCGGGCAGCACGACCGCGCCCGTGAGCGCCGATACGCGCCAGGCGATCGCCTCGGGCGACACCGTGTCGGTGCCGGTGGCGAGATGTGGACCGTGCTGCTCGGTGGCGCCGACCGGCAGGATCGCCAGGTCCATGCCCGACTTCGCCAGCGCGCCGAGCTCGTCGCTGGTCATCAACTCCCATCGCAGCGGTTGCCTGCGCGCCGGCATTGCTTTCCGTCCCCCCTGAAATTGCATCGCGATGCGCCTGTGGTCAGCGTGCGGCCTCGCACTGTACTTGGCAAGCGGTCGGCGCTTGCTATGCTTCCTCGGTCGGGAGGAACGCGCAATGCCGCTTGATCTGTTCGATCCGCAGACCTACAGCAATGTCCGCCGCCCGCTGCTCGAGGCCGAGCCACTGCCGGCCCATTGCTACACCGAACGGGCGTTCTTCGACCGCGAGGTGCGGTCGATCTTCCTCAAGCACTGGAATTTCTTCGGCCGCGCCGACATGCTGAGGAAGCCCGGCGACTACATGGCGTTCGACTTCGTCGGCATCCCCGTATTGCTGCTGCGCGGCCGCGACGACCGCGTGCGCGCCTTCTACAATTTCTGCCGCCATCGCGGCACGCCGCTCGTCACCGGCGAGGGGTCGGGGCTCAGCACGCTGCTGTGCCCCTATCATTCCTGGGTCTACGACTTGACCGGCAAGCTGATGTCGGCGCCGGGCATGCAGGCCGCGAAGGGCTTCCGCACCGCCGACTACGGACTGAAGCCGATCCGGCTCGAGACCTGGCAGGGTTTCATCTTCCTCAATTTCGACGACAAGGCCGGCCCGCTGGCCGAATACCTGGGCGCCGACTTCGCCGAGGAGTTCGGCAGCTACAATTACGCCGACATGGTGACGGTGCGGCGCAAGGAATTCGACCTGGCCTGCAACTGGAAGGCCTATGTCGAGAACGCGATGGAAGCCTACCATGTGCCGACCGTGCACCACACCTCGCTGATCGAGCAGAAATGCACGGTCGTCGCTGGCAAGGGCCACTGGATCGCCTTGCACGAGGAGCACGAGGGCACCGAGGCGATCCTGTCGGACGACACCACCACCTTCTCCCACATCGCCGGGCTCAGAGGCCGCGCCGACATGGGGACGTATTTCAACCT
>JADZDN010000340.1 GCA_020851015.1 Alphaproteobacteria bacterium
GTCTTGCGCGCGTGATACCCCTCCCCCTAACCCCCACCCGCAAGGGGAGGGGGGACTCGGAAATGCGCTGCGACAATCCTTCCGCATGACCCACGACATCCTCTTCGAGTGCCGCGGCGCGATCGGGCTGGTCACGCTGAACCGGCCGAAGGCGCTGAACGCGCTGACCCTGCCGATGATCCGCGCCTTCGCGCGCCAGCTCGATGCCTGGGAGAACGATCCGGCGGTGAGGGCGATCGTGCAGACCGGGGCGGGCGACCGCGCTTTCTGCGCGGGCGGCGATATCCGCGCGATCTATGAAGCGGGCAAATCGGGCGACCGGCTGACGCGGGACTTCTTCCGCGAGGAATACGCGCTGAACCACCGGCTGCATCGCTGCCCGAAGCCGGTCGTGGCGCTGATCGACGGCGTGACGATGGGCGGCGGGGTCGGGCTGTCGGTCCACGGATCCCACCGGGTGGCGACCGAGCGCACGGTTTTCGCCATGCCCGAGACCGGGATCGGCCTGTTCCCCGATGTCGGCGGCGGGTATTTCCTGCCGCGCCTGGTGGGCCAGATCGGCATGTACCTGGCGCTCACCGGCGCGCGACTGAAGGCGGCGGACATGCTCTATGCGGGCATCGCCACCCACGCCGTCGCGTCGGCAGACCGCGCCGCGGTGATCGACGGGCTGGCCCGGATGGACTGCGGGCTCAATCCGCATGGCGGCGTCAACCGGGTGCTGGCGGAGTTCGCCGCGGCGCCGGGCGAGGCGCCGCTGAACGTCCACCGCGCGACGATCGACGACTGCTTCGCCGCGCCGTCGGTCGAGGCGATCCTGTCAGCGCTGCAAGGCGCGGGCAGCGACTGGGCGGGCGAGCAGCACAAGATCATCCTGGCCAAGTCGCCCACCAGCCTGAAGATCACGCTGCACCAGGTCCGGCGCGGCGCGGCAATGACCTTGGCCGAGGAACTCGCCATGGAATACCGCATGACCCAGGCCTCCATGGCCGGGCATGATTTCTACGAGGGGGTCCGCGCGCTGCTGGTGGACAAGGACGGCAAACCGCAATGGCGCCCGGCAAGCCTGGGGGAAGTCGACGACGCGCTGGTCGAGCGGCACTTCATGGTGCCGCCTATAGACGGGGAGTTGATAATTTAGGCGCGGCGTTCGCGCCGACCGACCTCGTGCTTCGACAAGCTCAGCATGAGGTCGATTGTGGCGGCGAGCGTTGCGCGGCAACCTAAACTTGGCCTGGTCCTGAGCCTGTCGAAGGATGAGGCCCGTCGCGGGAGGAACGCATGGCCACGATCGGATTCATCGGCCTGGGCAACATGGGCGGGCCGATGGCGCGCAACCTGTTGAAGGGCGGACACCAGCTCAAGGCCTTCGACCTGTCGCCGGCGGCACTGGACGCGGCGGCGAAAGCGGGCGCATCGCTTGCCAGGACCTTGGGCGAGGCCGCGAAGGGCGTCGAGATCGTGGTCTCGATGCTGCCCGCCGGCCAGCACGTGCGCCAAGTCTATACCGGCAAGGACGGCGTGCTGGCCTCGGCCGCGCCCGGCACGCTGCTGATCGACTGCTCGACCATCGACGTGGACTCGGCGCGGGCGGTCGCGGCCGACGCCAAGGCCAAGGGTCTCGCGATGCTCGACGCGCCGGTCTCGGGCGGCACGGGCGGGGCGGAGGCCGGCACGCTGACCTTCATGGTCGGCGGCGAGGCCGAAGCCTTCGCGCGGGCCGAGCCGGTTCTCAAGCTGATGGGCAAGACCATCGTCCATGCCGGCCTGTCCGGGGCCGGGCAGGCCGCCAAGATCTGCAACAACATGATCCTGGGAATCTCCATGATCGCGGTCGGCGAGGCTTTCGTCCTCGCCGAGAAGCTGGGCCTCGACAAGCAGAAGCTGTTCGACATCAGCTCGAAATCGTCCGGCCAGTGCTGGTCGATGACGACCTACTGCCCGGTGCCCGGCCCGGTGCCGACTTCGCCCGCGAACCGCGACTACAGGCCCGGCTTCACCGCCGATATGATGTTGAAAGACTTGAGACTTTCGCAGCAGGCGGCGCAGGGTGCCGGGGTTTCGACCCCGCTGGGCGCGGCCGCCGCCGCGCTCTACGGGCTGTTCGCCGCGGCGGGCCACGGTCCGGTCGATTTTTCCGGCATTATCAGAATGATTCGAGGGGGTTCATGACTCTTTTGATTGATGGTTAAGGGAAACTAATTGTAAATAAGTCTGCTGGTAGGACAATGTCTTGTGGACGGCCTTCGGGGTGGTCCATGGCCTAGTTCAGCCACGTAGGCATCAGCGTCGAGGGGAGTTCCCCGTGAAAATCGCCTATCTAGACACGATCCGCCTGATCGAGCGCCTGCACCGCCAGTTCCTGGAAGTGGTAAAGGGCGAGCTCGACCGCCGCGGCACGCAGGACATCAACAACGTCCAGGGCCTGATCCTTTACAACATCGGGCAGGAGGACTTGACCGTCGGCGAACTCACGAACCGCGGCTATTACCTCGGCTCGAACGTGTCCTACAACGTGCGCAAGATGGTCGAGAACGGCTATCTGACCCAGGAGCGCTCGCCGCACGACCGGCGTTCCGTGCGGGTGAAGTTGACCGACAAGGGCCTCAGCCTGTGGAAGGCGCTGGACGAGATGTTCGACCGGCACCTGACGCAGATCGCTCCCGGCTACACCAACGAGCAGGACCTGACCGGCGCGATCGGCTCGCTACGTCGCCTCGAGCGATTCTGGGTCGCCGCCGGCGAATTCGGCGTTCGCATCCCGCCGCCCGCTGCATAAGAGCCCGGTTTCCGGCACGATTGATGTCGATTTTCGGGCGTGGCCGCGCGGAACGGCCGTGCCTGTGATGCTTTTTTTTTACCCTCTCGCCGGAAAGTGGCGCTTGCGGCGCGGGCGAATCTGATTCATTTATTTGACAGATTTGTTACGTCGTCCGCCGCCAACGCGGACAGGTAGAGCCTTGGGGCGGCCAGGTCCCCGGGGAGAACGACGATAAACGGCACGACCATCCTGCTGCATATCCTGGGCGGAGCGGCGCTGCTCCTGTGGGGCCTGCGCATGGTGCGCACGGGCATCACCCGGGCCTATGGCGCCGGGCTGCGCCGCGCCGTCGGTGCCGGGCTGGCCAACCCCGCCACCGCGCTGCTGGCGGGGCTGGGCGCCACGCTGGTCCTGCAGAGCAGCACCGCCACCTCGCTGATGGTGTCCTCCTTCGCCGGCAAGGGGCTGGTTTCGGCCGGGCCCGCGCTGGCGACCATGCTGGGCGCCGATCTCGGCACCAGCCTGGTGGCCCAGGCACTCTCGTTCAAGATCACCTGGCTGTGGCCGCTGCTGGTCCTGGCCGGCTTCATCGCCTTCTCGGTCGGCTCGTCGACCCGGCTGCACGACCTCGGCCGCGTGGCGATCGGGCTCGGCCTCGTCCTGCTGGCGCTGTCCTCGATCGTGTCGGCGACCGAGCCCCTGCGCGGCTCGACCACGATGATGGAGGTGCTGCACGGCATGCAGGGCGACCCGTTGATGGGCGTCCTGATCGCGGGCGTGCTGACCATGCTTGCCTATTCCAGCCTCGCCGTGATCCTGCTGGTCGTCTCCCTGACGGCTGCCGGGCTGGTGCCGGTGCCCTTCGCGCTGGCGCTGGTTCTGGGCGCGAACCTTGGTGCAGGGCTGCTGCCGGTCTTCACGACGCTTCGGTCCGATGCCGCGGCGCGGCGCGTGCCGCTGGGCAACGCGATCTTCCGGGTGGTTGGCGTGGTGATCGCGCTGCCGCTGCTGCCCTACCTGCCGGGGCTGCTGGCCAGCATCGAGTCCGACCCGGCGCGGCTGGCGGTCAATTTCCACAGCCTGTTCAATCTCGGCCTGTGCGTCGTGTTCATCGGCCTGATCGGACCGGTCGCGCGGCTGTGCGAGCGCATCCTGCCCGACAAGCCGCTGGAAGCCGACCAGCGCCGTCCGCGCCATCTCGATCCCAGCGCGCTGGACATGCCGACCGTCGCGCTGTCCTGCGCGGCGCGCGAGACGATGCGCATGGCCGACGCGATCGAGACCATGCTCAAGCGCACGATCGAGGCGTTCGAATCCGACGACCGCAAGCTG
Organism: Alphaproteobacteria bacterium; assembly: GCA_020851015.1. The sequence goes on from JADZDN010000340.1 coordinate 4,094, forward strand.
ACCGCCGAGATCGAGCGCTCCGACGACATCGTCGATTCGCTGCACGAGGCGATCAAGCTCTACCTGACCAAGCTGTCGGGCGAGACGATGGACGACGAGCAGCGCAAGCGCTGCATCGAGACGATCGCGTTCACCACCAATCTCGAGCATATCGGCGACATCATCGACAAGAACCTGATGGAGCTGGCGACCAAGAAGATCAAGCGCCAGATGCGGTTCTCGACCGAAGGCGCGGCCGAGATCCGCGACATGCACGCTCGTCTGGTCGACAATCTGCGCCTGTCGATGGGCGTGTTCATGTCGGGCGACCTGAAGATGGCGCGCCGGCTGCTGCAGGAGAAGGAGCAGTTTCGCGACCTCGAGCGCGCCGCTTCGGAAAACCACTTCAACCGGCTGCGCGCGGGCCGCGTGGAGTCGATGGAATCGAGCGCGCTGCACCTCGACATCATCCGCGACTTCAAGCGCATCAACTCGCACATCACCTCGGTCGCCTATCCGATCCTGGAGCAGGCGGGCGAGCTGCGGGCGAGCCGTCTGGTGGCCGAGCGCCACCGCCGCGACGTGCCCGGCAAGGGCTCGGAGCCGGAGACGCGCGAAGCCACCCTGTCGGCGGGAACCCCTGCGCGGGGCTAGCGCGAAGACCCTCCCCCTTCCCCCTCCCTGAGGGAGGGGGAAGAGACACGCGCTGCTCAATCATTTTCCCCCTCCCTCAGGGAGGGGGTTAGGGGGAGAGTTCCTACCGCGGCAGGAACACGAAATTGTAGATGTAGCGGCCGGCCGCCATCTCGGCCTTCAGGTCGAGCGCCGAGACGTGCGCGAGCACGCCCGCGCGCAGGCAGAGCGCCCGGTAGCCCAGGCTTTCGATCCACGCGATGATGGCCTCGGCGCGCTCGCCGGTGTTCTTCTCCTCGATCTCGACCAGGAGGGTCGGGCGGCAGCGTTCGATCAGCGCCTGCGCGCCCTCGATCACCGCGCGCTCGAATCCTTCGACGTCGATCTTGACGAATCCGACATCGCCCACCGGCTCGTCGTCCAGGCGCCGTGCCTCGACGGCGACCGCCAGGTGTTCCTGCCTCGACACCAGGTCGGTGCGCAACGATCCGGTCTGGTTCGAAATCCGGCCCGATCGGATCGGCAGCATCAGCGTCGCCTGGCCGGTCCGGTTCGACAGCGCTGCGTGGCGCACCGTGACCTTCGAACTCCGGGCGGCGCGCGCGAGGATGGCGTGGATCTTGGGATTGGGCTCGTAGGCGAAGCAGTGCGTCGCGTAGCGGGCGAGAAAATAGGTATAGACGCCCTTGTTGGCGCCGGCGTCGACCGCGGTGCGCCGCGGATCGACCAGGTGTCGCAGCAATCGAAGCTCGGCTTCGCCCTTCCAATAGCCGCGCCACGCGCGCACCCGCCAATAGAGACGCGGCGGGATCAGGGCATTGACGACCCGCTCCTCGCGGGTCCAGGGAACGGCGGCGGCGACCGCGCTCACGCCGTGCCGACGGTCGCCATGTTCGCGGCGTCGAGCGACACCACCGAGGCGGAGTGCCGGGCGCGCTCGTTGGGCAGGTTCTCGCGCTGGATCGTCAGCAGCACGCGCTCGCCCTCGTGCGGATGGCGGCCAAGCCCGCTGAACGACTGCGCCTGCTCGGGCAGGGCGCAGAGGCGCAGCAGCGAGCCCGACACGAACAGCGTCCGCCGTTCGTCCGACTGGCCGGTGTCGCGCAGCAGGTGGAACAGCTCGTTGCAGGTGACGTTGGTGAGGTCGGCGGGCGTCGGGTCCTTCATGCCGTGGTATCCGCGGGCGAACTCCTCGACCATGCGTTGGCTCGCCGCGATCGGCTCGACCACGTCGTTGAGCTGGAAGTGGACCTGCTGGTCGTAGGAATGCCGGCCGTCCTCGAACACGCGGACCTGCACGTCGAAGCGAATGCTCATCGCGTTTTCCCGCCTGGCTAGTGCGTCAGCTTGACCTTGACGTAGGAACCCGGCGCGTCCTCGATCGGCTTCACGCGGCCGCAGCCCGGCTTGCGGGCCTTGACCTCGCCGTCCGAAAACTGCTCGAGCCATTGCTTCCATTCCGGCCACCACGAGCCCGCCTTCTGTTCGGACGAGGCAAGCCAAGCGTCCGGCGAGGCCGGCAGTTCCTTGGCGCTGTTGACCCAGTAGGAGTATTTCTGGGCGGCGGGCGGGTTCACCACGCCGGCGATATGGCCCGACGCCGCGAGGCAGAACTTCACCGGGCCCTGGTAGAGCTGGGTCGCGGCATAGGTCGATTTCCAGGGCGCGATATGGTCCTCGCGCGTCGACAAGATGAAAGTCGGCGTCTTGACCTTGCGCAGGTCGATCGCCACGCCGTCCAGCGTGATGCCGCCCGGCTGCGACAGCCGGTTCTCCTGGTACATGGCGCGCAGGTAGAAGGAATGCATGGCGGCCGGCATGCGCGTGGAATCGGCGTTCCAGTACAGCAGGTCGAACGGGAAGGGCTCCTTGCCGAGCAGGTAGTTGTTCACCACGAAGGACCAGATCAGGTCGTTGGCGCGCAGCATGTTGAACGTGGTCGCCATCGCCGAGCCTTCGAGGTAGCCCTTCTCGCTCATGCGCTTTTCCAGCGCGGCGAGCTGTTCCTCGTCGATGAACACGCCGAGCTCGCCCGATTCCTGGAAGTCGACCATGGTCGTGAAGTAGGTCGTGCTGGCGACTCGCTTTTCCTGCTTCTTGGCGGTCAGGTACGCCATGGTCGAGGCCAGCAGCGTGCCGCCCAGGCAATACCCGATCACGTTCAGCGTCTTTTCGCCGGTGATCTTCTGGATCGCGTCCATCGCGGCCAGCGTGCCGTGATGCATGTAGTCCTCGAACGTCATCTGCGCGAGCTTCTCGTCCGGATTGACCCACGAGACGACGAACACGGTGATGCCCTGGCTGACCGCCCATTTGATGAACGAGTTCTTCTCGCGCAGGTCCAGGATGTAGAACTTGTAGATCCAGGGCTGGATCACCAGCAAGGGCCGCTTCATCACCTTCTCGGTGGTGGGCGCGTACTGGATGAGCTGCATCAGCGGTGTCTCGAACACCACCTTGCCGGGCGTGACGGCGATGTTCTTGCCGACCTCGAAAGCCTCGAAGTCGGTCATCTTGATGTTGAGCTTGCCCTTGCCGCGCTCGAGGTCCTTCAGCAGGTTCTCCAGCCCCTTGACCAGGTTCTCGCCGCCCGATTCCATCGTGGCGCGGATCACCTCGGGGTTGGTCATGACGAAGTTGCTGGGCGCCATCGCGTCGACGAATTGGCGCGTATAGAAATCCACCTTTTTCGATGTCTTGTCGTCCAGCCCGTCGACCTCGCGCACCGTGGTCTGCAGCCAGCGCGCGGTCAGCAGGTAGGACTGCTTGATGTAGTCGAACACCGCGTTGTCGTCCCAGGCCGCGTCCTTGAATCGGCGGTCCTCGGGACCTGGCTCGATCAGCGGCGTCTGCTCCTCGCCCAGGAAGCGGCGCGTGGCGGTCTGCCACAGCGTCATGTAGTCCTGCCATAGGGTGAACTGCGCCTGCATCAGCTTGGCCGGGTTGGCCATCAGCCGGGTCGTCATCTCGAGGAAGGCGGCACCGATGTTCAGCGGGTCGCCCATGCCGAAATGGCCATCGCCGCCCTGGCGCGACAGGAACTCGGTGACGAGGCGCTGGCTGCGCTCGGCGATCGTCGCCATGGTCTTCGACAATTCGACCGGATCGGGAAGCTTCGTGGAGCCGGACTGGTCGGCCATCGCAAAAAACCCGCTGGTGAGAAACCGCAACAAGGCCACGCCGGAAACGGCCGTAGCGCTTGGGAAATTCCGCGCCAAAGCCGTGATGAGTTTGTGGACAACGGCCGCGGCGGCGTTGTATTAACACGACAGGGGCGAGGTTATACACAACGAATTTGGGCGGGGCGAGACGGGACTGAAGACGCGATGACGGTCATTTTTGGCGGTCCGGACGCCCCGATGGGCGCCATGCCGCTTGCCCGGCCGCTGGGCCACGAACGGTGGCGGGCGCTTTGCACCGTGGCAAAGCACGGTTTCTGGGTGATCGCCGCCATTCTCGTGGCCGGATGCTCCGGTGGGTTCGACAAGTATTTCGGCACCGACAAGGCGCCGCCAAAGCCTGCCGAGCCGAAGGCGGCGACCGAGCAGTCGACCGACGCCGCGCAGGAAGTTCCGGGCAAGGAACAGGCCTATCCCAACCTCGGCTCGGTACCCCAGACCAAGCCCATCCGCCAGTCGGCTCAGGAGCAGACTCAGGCCGTGGCGAAGGGCCTGGTCGCCGACCGCCAGAATGCCCGCTACACGGACGAGGTGATCCGCCGCGATCCCGTCCAGGCCGCCGCGGCGCCCCGGCCGGGCGCGGCGACCGCGCCGAAGCTGCCCACCGCCCCGGGCGCCGCCGGCGACAAGGCGCCGCCGTCCGCGCCCGAGCCGAAGCTCGCTGCTGCCCCGACACTCCCCAGCGCGCCGCCCGCCATGCCCACCTCGCCGCCGCCGGCCGGCGCCCCCGCCGCTGCGCCGGCGCTGCCAGCCGCGCCCACGGCAGCGGACGCTGCCCAACCGGTCCTGCCGGCGCCGCAGCCGGTCCAGCCGCCGATGGCCCCGCCACCTATGGCCCAGGCGGCCCAGCCAGCCGAGGCTCCGCCTGCCCCCGTGCCGCCCGCAGCCGCGCCGCCGACGCCGATGCTGCTCGGGACCCAGGTCGCGCAGGCGATCACGCCGCCGGCATCCACCGCGCCCCTGCCGATGCCGCCTGCCGCCACGGCCTCGGTGAACCAGCCGCCGTCGGTCGCGCCGTCCCCCGCCACGGCACCCAGCATGGCCAGCGTCGCGCAGCCGCAGTTCCAGCCGCCGCCGCCGCCGGTGATCCCCGGCTATGCCGGATCGACAACCACGGGGCAGCCGGCCCCCCAGCCGATCGCCCCGCAACCCGGCATGCCTCAAGCGGCGGCTGCCTACCCGCAACAGGCTTATCCCCAGCAGCCGCAGCTCGCGGCTTTGCCGCCAGCGGCGCCGCCGGCCCCTGCCATGGCGCGCCCGGTGCTGACCCCGCCGCCCGGCTATGGATTGCCGCCCGCCGCCAGCGCGCTGGCGCCTGCGCCGAGCGCGCCTTACGTGCCGACCGCCGCGCCGGCCAACCCGATCCGGCCGCCGCCGCCGCCGATCTCGCCGGCGCTGCCGGCGATGGCGGGGCGGGGCGGGGCCTACGACCCGGCTATTGCCGAGGCGCGCGCGCGGGCCGGCGGATCGGCGTCGTCCGAAGCCGCGGCCGTCGCCGAGGCGCGCCGCCGCGCCGCCTTCAGCCCCGGCCAGCAGGTCGGGCTGCTTCTGTTCGACAACGGATCGGCCTCGCTGAGCCAGGCCGATCGCAGCCTGCTGCAGCGCGTCGCCGCCGTGGCGCGGCAGAACGGCGCGGTCGTCCGCGTGGTCGGCCACGCCAGCAGCCGGACCGGCGAGATGAACGTGCCGCAGCACCTCAACAGGAACCTCAACATCTCCGAGGCGCGCGCCAGCGCGGCCGCGGCCGAGCTGAACGCCGCCGGCCTGCCGTCCGAGCGGATCGTGATCGAGGCCAAGGGCGACAGCGAGCCGCTTTACAGCGAAGCGATGCCCTCGGGCGAGGCCGGCAACCGCCGCGTCGACGTTTTCCTGCAGTAGCGACCGCCTTCGCGCGGGCGGTGGTCGGTTTGTCCCGGTTCCGTGCCGGACCTCTATGAATGGATAGGTATATAATTACCAAAATATGGAATCGGATTGCCGCCGCACTTCCGCTCCGCGGCGCGCATGTTGGAGTAATTGACAACATTTTTAAGTGTTGGTAGAATCTCCAACATGAAGGCGGAGGCGCTCCTTCGCGAGCGGCACGTGGTCAACGCCAATGCGTTTGTCGACCTGCGCATTTGGCGGGTGCCGCGTCCCGTCAAGGGAGCGAAGCACCTCTACAAGTATGCGCTCGCCTATGTCGTCGCCGGGGAATGCGTGCTGCGCTATGACAACGAAGCCGGCAAGGGCGATCATCGTCACGACCGGCGAACCGAAAGCGCCCATGCGTTCACGACGCCGGAAGCCCTGTTGCGGGACTTCTGGGCCGATGTCGACCAATGGAGATCGAAATGAAAGTCGTCACGCTTTCCGTTGCATCGCGCAGGGAAGTCACCAACCGGGCCTTGGCGGCGTTTGGCGGGAAGAGACAGGGCGCCCGAATCTCCTTCCATTCGGCGGAGCTTCTTTGGAGGGTGCTCAACGTCAAGCGCTGGGAATTGCTAAAGGTCATGACGGGGCAGGGTGACATGACGATCCGCGAAGCCGCGCGGCGGGTCGGGCGGGACGTGAAGGCGGTCCACGGGGACGTGCATGCCTTGCTCGCCGCAGGCATTCTCGACAAGACGGATGACGGCAAGATCCTTTTTCCCTTCGATGCCGTACGGGTTGAATTCGTCCTGAAGGCGGCGGCCTGACCGGGCGGACCAGGGGCGATGCAATCGGCTTGCGCTGACCCGCCTCGGCCGGGCATAGAGGGGGCGAACAACCCCACACGCCCACGGGTTAACGCCATGGTCCAGAGTTTCCGCCAATTGCGCCGCCGGCGCGCCGCTTTCGCCGCTCCGGTCGCGCCGATTCCGCCGCATCGGGGCTGACCGGTGCCGCTGCGCGTGGGGATTGCCGGCCTGGGGACGGTCGGGGCCGGCGTGCTGAAGCTGCTCAACCAGCAGGCCGAGTTGCTGACCGAGCGCTGCGGCCGCCGCGTGATGGTGGCGGCGGTGTCGGCGCGCGACCGGGCCAAGGACCGCGGCGTCGACCTGGCCGGCGTGCGCTGGTACGCCGATGCCGTCGCCATGGCGCACGACCAGGAGATCGACATCGCGGTCGAGCTGATCGGCGGCGCGTCGGGTCCGGCCAAGGCGGTGTGCGAGGCCGCGATCGCCACGCGCAAGCAGGTCGTGACCGCCAACAAGGCGCTGCTGGCGCTGCACGGCGCCGCGCTCGCGCGCGCCGCCGAGGACAAGGGCGTCGTGCTGGCCTACGAGGCCGCGGTCGCCGGCGGCATTCCCATCGTGAAGGCGCTGCGCGAGGGCCTGGCGGGCAACCGGGTCAAGCGCATCTACGGCATCCTCAACGGCACCTGCAACTACATCCTGACGACGATGCGCGAGGGGCGGCGGGAGTTCGCCGAGGTGCTGGGCGAGGCGCAGAAGCTGGGCTATGCGGAACTCGATCCCGCGACCGACGTCGACGGCATCGACGCCGCGCACAAGCTCTCGATCCTCGCCGCGCTCGCCTATGGCAGCGAGGTGGGTTTCGCCGGCGTGCATGTCGAGGGCATCCGGCACGTCACGGCGCTCGACATCGACTACGCGACCGAGCTCGGCTACCGGATCAAGCTGATCGGCCACGCGCGCATGACCGAGCACGGGCTGGAGCAGCGCGTCACCCCGGCGATGGTGCCGCTCGATTCGCCGATCGCCCATACCGAGGGCGTGTTCAACGCCGTCGTCGTCGAGGGCGACTTCGTCGGCACCACCTTGTTCCAGGGCAGGGGCGCGGGGGCGGGGCCGACCGCGTCGGCCGTGGTCGCCGACATCATCGACATCGCGCGCGGGCGCCAGGCCGTCACCTTCTCGGTGCCGGCGTCCAAGCTGCGCAAGCTGCCCTCGGCGCCGATGGCGCGCCATCGCGGGGCCTATTACATTCGGCTGATGGTGGTCGACCGGCCGGGCGTGATCGCCGACGTGACGGCGTGCCTGCGCGACGAGCAGGTGTCGCTGGAATCCATGCTGCAGCGCGGCCGCGCGCCGGGCGAGACCGTGCCGGTCGTGCTGACCACCCACGACACCGAGGAGGCGGCGA
>JADZDN010000341.1 GCA_020851015.1 Alphaproteobacteria bacterium
GCGCGAAGCCAGAGGACGCGCTGGAGATGGGCAGCCGCGAAGGCGTGCTGGAATCGATCGCGGCGGGGCTCGGCGTCGGCGTCATCTTCGCCAGCGAATACCGCGACGACCCGCGGCTGCGCGCGCTCGCCATCACGTCGGCCGCGGTCGAAAGCCAGGAGCACCTGGCGTGCCTCGCCCAGCGCCGCCAGAATCCCGTGATCCAGTCCTTCTTCCGATTGGCGCTGGACTTGGCCCGGAGCAAGCCCGCGGCTGGTCCGGCGCAGGCGCCGGACTAGCCCATGGCGTTCCGCCCGGTTTCTGGGCTATGTGATTGGCCATGGGGAGAAAACGTCTTGTGCCGCCGTTGCAGCGACGCGAAACCCTGAGCGTCCAGCTCGTGCGCGAGCTGACCCGCAGGATCGCGCGCGGCGAGCTCAAGCCCGGCGACAAGCTGCCCAGCGAGCAGGATTTGATCGGCGCCTTCAAGGTCAGCCGCACGGTCGTGCGCGAGGCCTTGTCGAGCCTGAAGGCCGACGGGTTGGTCTCGACGCAGCAGGGCGTCGGCGCCTTCGTCCTGCAGCGCCACGCCACGCCGCCGTTCCGCGTCGACCCGGTGGGCATCAACATGCTGCAAGAGGTGATCGCGGTGCTTGAGTTGCGCATCGGGGTCGAGGCCGAGGCGGCGGCCCTTGCGGCCGAGCGGCGCACCGATCGGCAGCTCGCGGCGATGCGCGACGCGCTCGACCGCATGGCGCGCGCGATCGAGGCCGAGGAGGATGCGGTTGAGCCCGACCTGGAATTTCACCGCTCCGTCGCCGAGGCGACCGGCAACCGGCACTTCACCCAGCTCTTCAATTCGCTGGGAACCCTGCTGATCCCGCGTACGCGGGTGGAAACCTTCAAGTTCTACGCAGCCGAGCGCACGGCCTATCTGCGGCTGGTCAATCGCGAGCACGAGAACATCTTCGACGCGATCAAGCATCAGAATCCGGACGCCGCGCGCACCGCGATGCGCCAGCACCTCGCCAACAGCCGCGAGCGGATGCGCCAGGCTTCGGCGATGCAGTCCGCGGTCAACGCCCAGACCGCCTGAAAAACGAACGGGCTCCGGCCGGTGGCGCGGAGCCCGTCGACGGCAGTGGAAGGGGCTGTCAGGCGGAGGCCTGTGGTGCCGGACCTTCGCGGCGCCGGCCCCGCTCGGCCATGAACTGGTCGAACTCCGCCTTGTCCTTGGCGTGGCGCAGGCGGTCGAGGAATTCCTTGAACTCGCTCTGCTCCTCCTCGAGGCGCTTCAGCGTGTCGGCGCGATAGTCGTCGAAGGCGCGATTGCCGCTCGACGGCGCCTGGCGCGACCAGCCCGCCCAGCGTTCCGCCATATGGTCCATCCGCTCCTGCACCTTCCGCTGCCAGCGTTCATGCTTCCAACAGGCCATTCGTCCACTCCCGATAAGGTAAGCCAACGTCGCGAGGCCGACGGGCCACCACCACACGAAGCCCAGAACCATCAGGGCAATCCACGCAGGCTTGCCCAGATCGTCCAGTTTCGCCGTGATGCCCATGGCAACCCCTCCAAGTGAATGTTAGTAACATTTACATACGGAACGGAGGCCGTGATGTCAAGCACCGGCCGGTGGATTTTCGGTCAGCGAGTGATGGATGTGGGGTTGCTGTCGCCCAAGCCCAAGCCCTGCAGGTAGACCAGCACGCCCGCCTCCAGCAGTTCCTCGGGCGACATCGGCAAGCTGCGCTTGGCAGCGTCCCCGCGGCCGAACAGCGAGGCGATGCCGTGCGCCATCGACCAGAAATGCACGGCCATCATCAGCGCGGGCGGCCGGCGCTCTTTGGGCAGGCGGCTCGCCAGTTCGTCGGCGGCGCCGCGCAGCACGGCGAAGGCGCGATCGCCCGCGTCGCGCAGCTCGGCGTTGGCATCGGGCGGCAGGCCGGATTCGAACATCGCCGCGTAATAGGCGGGCTCGGCGCGCGCGAAGGCCAGGTACGCGCGGCCCATGTTCTCGAATGCCTTCAGCGGATCCGGGCGCCCGCCGTTCCAGGCGTTGGTCAGCATCGCGGCGAAGCGCTCGAAGCCCTGGCGCGCGACCTCGGCCAAGAGCGCGTCGCGGTCGCGGAAATGGCGATAGGGCGCGGCGGGGCTGACGCCGGCAGAGCGCGCCGCCTCGGCGAAGGTCACGCCGGCCGGCCCGTGGCGCGCGATCAGGTCCAGCGCGGCCTGCACCAGCGCCTCGCGCAGGTTGCCGTGGTGGTAGCCGCGCCGCCCGCCACCCTCGTCGTCGCGATCCTTCTTGCCCCAGCTCATGTGAAGGATATTTACATGCTCCCGCGGCTAGGCGCAGCTTGAAACGCAAGGGCGCCGCACCAGTCTTGGCTCTCGGCAAATCCGCTCCACCATCCGTCATGGCCGGCCCCCGAGCCGGCCATCCACGCTGAGATTTGCGGCTTGCCGGAACGGCGTGGATGGCCGGGCCTGACCCACGAGACTGTCCGGCTCGCGAACCGCCGGGTAGATCTCGTGTTTGGTCCCCCCTTGTATCTCATCTGGGCGCCGCCGGGGGTATGCTGGTGGTGGCGGTAGCGGGCGGGAGACCGTGAACCCCTTGGTCTTGA
>JADZDN010000342.1 GCA_020851015.1 Alphaproteobacteria bacterium
CGAGGTCCAGGTTGAAGTCGGAGGCGTCGACGCCGATGAAGGCCGCCGGCCGCTCCGCCAGCAGGCGCTCGGCCAGGCGCCGCCGGATGCCCATGATCTCGCGGTAGTGGCGCAGCACCTCCGCGTAGCCGCGCACGCCCAACCGGTCCATCGGCACATGCGACTCGAATCCCTGGCCGATCATGCGCGGTCCGCCGATGCCGGAGAAGGACAGCCCCGGGCGGCGCTCCTTCAGCGCGGCGATCAGATGCGCGCCGAGCAGGTCGCCCGAGGCCTCGGCGGCGACCATGCCGACGTGGACACTGGACACCGGGGGCACTAGCGCACGAAGCCGCGCTTCGAGGACTTCAGGAACTCGAGGACGCCGCGCACTTCCGCGCTGCCGGCCGACTGCGCCTCGAGCTCGTGCAGCACGTCCTCCAGCGCGAGCCCGCCCCGGTAGATGGTCTTGTAGGCCCGCTTGAGCGCATCGATCACGGCAGGCGGAAAACCGCGACGGCGCAGGCCCACGGTGTTGATGCCGTAGGGCTGGGCCCGGTTGCCCGCCGCGCCCACGTACGGCGGCAGGTCGCGGTCGAGCAGCGTGGCCATGCCGGTGAAGCTGTGCGCGCCGATGCGCACGAACTGGTGCGCGATGGTCGCCGCGCCGAGGATCGCCCAGTCGCCGACGCGCACGTGGCCCGCGACGCCGCTGTAGTTGGCGAAGATGGTGTGGCTGCCGATCTGGCAGTCATGCGCGAAGTGCACGTAGGCCATGATCCAGTTGTCGTCGCCCACCCGCGTCACGCCGGCGTCGCCCGCGGTGCCGCGGTTGATGGTCACGAACTCCCGGATGGTGTTGCCGTCGCCGATTTCGACCGCGGTGTCCTCGCCGCCGTACTTCTTGTCCTGCGGCGCTGCGCCGATCGAGGTGAACTGCCAGATGCGGTTGCCGCGGCCGATGCGCGTGCGGCCCTCCACGACCACGTGCGGCCCGATCGTCGTGCCCTCGCCGATCTCGACCTGCGGCCCGATCAGCGCATAGGCGCCGACCGACACGCCCGCGGCCAGGCGCGCGCCCGGCTCGATGATTGCGGTGGGATGAATCATTTTCCCGCGTCGCCGACCGGCCGCACGGTGCACAGGATGTCCGCCTCCGCAACCAGCGCCTCGCCGACGCGCACGCTGCAGCCGAACTTCCAGATGCCGCGCTTCGAGCCGAGGATCGCGACCTCGACCAGCATCTGGTCGCCGGGCTGGACCGGCCGCTTGAAGCGCGCGTTGTCGATGCCAGCGTAGTAGTAGACGGACTTGTCGCTGGGCTTCTGGTCCAGGGTGCGGAACGCCAGGATGGCGGCCGCCTGGGCCATGGCCTCCAGGATCAGCACGCCCGGCATGACCGGCCGCAGCGGGAAGTGCCCGGGGAACTGCGGCTCGTTCGCCGAGATGTTCTTCAGCGCCAGGATGCGCTTGCCGGGTTCCACTTCCAGCACCCGGTCGATCATCAGCATCGGGTAGCGGTGCGGCAGGTACTCGAGTACCTGGTTGATGTCCATTTCAGCCATCGCCATTCTCCTTGCCTTTGATGTGCGCCTCCAGCCGCCGGACGCGGTCCCGCAACTCCGCGAGGTGCCGCACGACCGCGGTGTTGCGCGCCCAGGCGGCGTTCTCGTCGGCCGGGAAGATCCCGGTGTAGGTGCCGGGCTTGCGGATCGAGTGGGAGATCATCGTGCCCGCCGAAACATGGACATGGTCGCAGATCGACAGGTGGCCGATGATCATGGCGGCGCCGCCGAACGTGCAGTGGCTGCCGATCTCGGTGCTGCCGGCGATCCCGACGCAGCCAGCGATGGCGGTGTGCGCCCCGATGCGGCAGTTGTGGCCGATCTGGACCTGGTTGTCCAGCTTCACGCCGTCGCCGATCACCGTGGCCTCGAGCGCGCCGCGGTCGATGGTGGTGTTGGCGCCGATCTCGACGTCGTCGCCGATGCGCACGCCGCCGATCTGCGGGATCTTGACCCAGCGCCCGTCCTCCGGCGCGAAGCCGAAGCCGTCGGCGCCGATGACCGCGCCCGCGTGCACGATCACCCTCGCCCCGATGCGGCAGCCGGGATAGACGACCGCCCGCGGATACAGGCAGCTGTCGTCGCCGATCGACACGTCGTCGCCAACCACGCAGCCGGCGCCGATCGAGACCCGCGCGCCCAGACGCGCGCCCGGCGCCACGCTCGCCGACGGATGCACGCCGGGCGCCTGCGAGGTCAGCGGGTTGAACAGCTGCGACAGGCGCGCAAAGTAGAGGTAGGGATGATCGACAACGATGCGCGGCAGTCCGGTGAGCGCCTCCGCGTCCGGCCCGACAACCACGGCAGAGGCCGCGGTGGCGGCCAGCTTTGCCCGCAGCTTCGGATTCGACAGGAAGCTGATCTGGCCGGGTCCGGCGGTCTCCAGGGCGCCGACCTGCCGGATCAGGACGCCGGAATCGCCGACGATCCGGCCGCCCAGCTGCGACGCGATCTGCGCGAGCGTGAGCGGCCCGCGCATGTCATCTCGCAGGCGGCTTGCCTTCC
>JADZDN010000343.1 GCA_020851015.1 Alphaproteobacteria bacterium
ACCCGCAGCTTCTTGCCGGTCATGTAGGCGCCCACCAGCGTCTCGGCCGAGCGCTCGAGGTAGTAGAGGTCGTCGAAGGCCTGGGCGATCGAGTCGGCCGCCACGAGCACGCCGTGGTTGCCCATGACCATGATGCGCTTTGTCGCGAGCTGCTCGACGCAGCGCTCGGCTTCCTCGCCCAGCGCCATGCCGCTGAAATCCTCGTCGATCACGATGCGGTTGAAGAAGCGCGCGCAGTTCTGGTCGATCGGCAGCAGCCGGCTGTCGGCGAGGCTCGCCAGGATCGTGGCGTTCTTCGGGTGCGCGTGCAGCACGCAGCGCGCGTGCGCGTGGCGCCGGTGCAGCGCACCGTGCAGCGCCCAGGCGGTGGGGTCCGGCGCGTCCGCCCGCTGCATCGTCGACGGGTCGTCGGCGTCCAGAAGCAGCAGCTCGCTGGCCCGTACGCGCGCGAAATGCGCGGCGTTGGGGTTCATCAGGAACTGCGTGCCTTCCGGATTGACCGCCACGCTGAAATGATTGGCGACGGATTCGTGGAAGTTCAAGCGCGCCGCCCATCGGAACGCGCAGGCCAGCTCGACCCGCGCCTGTTGATGCTGCGGCAATCGCTGAGTCCGGCTGGCGGCGACGGCGGTCATGGCGATGGCTCCTTCGGATAAGGCCCGCCGCTCAGGATAGCCGGCGCCGCGGGCGGCGAAAAGCGGACGGCCTATGCCGCCCGGGCGCGTGGGCGGAGCTTCGGCAAATCGATGGAAAGCTCGGCATTCATTTTCGACAGCGCCTCGTCGACGATCCACATGTGCGAGCTATGGCGCAAATCGAGCAACCGGCGCACGGAGTTCTCCGGCAGGCCCAGCTGCTTGGCGAGTTTCACCTTGGACCAGCCGCGATTCCGCATCGTCTCGTAGACCGCCAGTTTCGCCGTCACGAGCGAAGGCAACACCGCGCGGTCGCGACCGGCATGGCCCGCGCCGCGCCTTGGCAAAGGCTTTCCGGCTTTCACATACCCTTCAATCGCGGCGATCAGGCAGTCGAGGGCATTCGCCCGCGCTTCCTCTTTGGTCTCCCCTTCCGTCAGGGCTTCCGGGATTCCAGGAAATCGGACCAGCCACCAGCCGTTTTCCTGCAACTCCAATGTGTATCGGTATCCGAACGCCATCATGGTCACTCCAAATCCGCTTTCGCCACGCTGAGCTGATCGAGCATCGCGTTGAGAAGCCCAGGACCCATCTCCTTCTATCGGTCCTTCAGCGTCGTAAACCGGCTACCGAGGTAAAGCCGTCCGTGACTGCCCTTGCCGTGGCCGGGATCGAAGGAAACGGAGATACCCCGGCGTCGGCCGAGTTTCCTGATCTTCCTTTCGAACTCGTTCCCGTTCATAGTCACATTTCGCACATATGTGTGCGATTTTCAAGGTGCTCGGCGCAGCGTGAACCTTAGCCACAGGGCCGCCGTCAGCAGCGCCATCGCGCCGGCCTGGTGCAGCGCGGCGAGCGGCACCGGCACCACCAGCAGCAGCGTCGCGATGCCGAGCGCGACCTGCACCAGGGCCAGGTGCAGCAGCGCGATCCCGGCGCGGCGCGTGGTCTTGTCCCTCGACGGGCTCGGGAGGAGGGCGTTTTTTGCCTCCTCGTCCGGAGCGTGTCGAAGGACGTCTTCCTTTGAGCGTGCACCCGCGCGCAGCAGCCACGGCACATAGGCCAGCACCGCGCACAGCGTCGCGATCGCCAGCACGCGGTGGTGGAACTGCACGGTCGCGTGGTTCTCGAACCAGTCGCGCCACCAGGGCTGCATCAGCCCATAGTCGGGGGGCACGATGCGCCCCTCCATCAGCGGGAAGGTGTTGTAGATCAGCCCGGCGTCAAGGCCGGCAACGAAGGCGCCGGCCAGGATCGTGACGGTGATAAGCGCGAGCAGGGCGGTGGCGGCCATTCGAACGCTGTTCCCCCTTCCCTTGCGGGAGGGGGGCACGGGGAGGGGGGACTCGGAAAAATCCGCCTTGCGCGCGCTCGACAGCTTCATCGCCTGCCACAGCAGCAGCGCGTAGATCAGCAGCGCCAGGGCCAGGTGCGCGGTCAGGCGGTACTGGCTGACATCCGGCCGGTCGACCAGGCCGCTCGCCACCATGTACCAGCCCATCGCCCCTTGCAGCCCGCCCAGGGCGAAGATGCCGCCCAGCTTCCAGGCCAGCATGCCCTGCACCTGGCGGCGCAGCAGGAACACCGCGCCGATCAGGCGCCCCCAGAGGCGGTGGATGTATTCCCACCAGAAGATCGTCTTGAACGCCGGCAGGTCCATGCCGCGGTTGACCTGCTGGAACTGGGGCGACGCCTGGTATTTCTGGAACAGCGCCTGCCAGTCGGCCTCGCTGAACGGCGGAAGCGCGCCGACCAGCGGCTGCCACTCCACGATCGACAGGCCCGATTCGGTCAGGCGCGTGATGCCGCCGATCAGCACCATGGCGAAGACCATCGCGGCGCAGAGGTAGAGCCACGGCGCCACCAGGCGCGGCGCGGGGCGGGTTTGCGGACGGGCGGACAGGGCAGCGTCAACCATTTGCCACGGGGACTTAGGCCAATCGTGCGGCCGGCGCCAGCGCAATCAATCGCCGCCGACCTCCTTGCAGCCAAGTCCTTGTTTGAATACATACAAGCGGGCGCATGCGCGACCTGCATTGCAGGTGCGAGGCAAGCGGCTTTCGCCGGCGCGGCGAATGTGGAATCATGCCGGCCCTTCCGCGGGGTGGGGACGCCGCGAAAGTGTCGGAAACGACAGGGAAATGTCAGGCACGCGCCGTGTGCGTCCCGCCGGGCGCGCGGCCGGTAAAACCGGTAAAATAAGGTAATTGGGGATCGAGGACGACCATGAGGTCCAGCAACACGGCCGAACACCTGCATCCGACGGCGCGCGACGAGATCGAATCCGCCGTGGTCCGCTTCGCCGGCGACAGCGGCGACGGCATGCAGCTCACCGGCAGCCGGTTCACCGAGGCGACCGCGCTGGCCGGCAACGACCTGGCGACCTTCCCGGACTTTCCCGCGGAAATTCGCGCGCCCGCCGGCACGACGTTCGGCGTATCGGCCTTCCAGATCAATTTCGGCTCGGCAAAGATCGCCACGGCCGGCGACGCGCCCGATGTGCTGATCGCGATGAATCCCGCCGCGCTGAAGGTGAACCTCCGCGACCTTCGCGCAGGCGGCACCTTGATCGTCGATACCGGCTCGTTCAAGGAGCGCGACCTGAAGAAGGCGGGCTACGACAAGAATCCGCTCGAGGACGGCTCGCTGACCAAATACCAGGTGGTGCCGCTCGACATCTCTGCGCTCACGATGGAATCGGTGAAGCAGTTCGGCCTGACCAACAAGGAAGCGCTGCGCTGCAAGAACATGTGGACCCTGGGCCTGGTCTACTGGATGTACGACCGCGACCGGAAGGATACGGCCGAATACCTGAAGCAGCGCTTCGCCAAGCGGCCCGAGCTGGCCGAGGCGAACATCGCGGCGATGAACGCCGGCCATGCCTTCGGCGAGACGGCCGAGATGCCGGGCATCCACGGATTCCGCGTCGCCGCGGCGCATATCGCGCCCGGGCTCTACCGCACCGTGACCGGCGCCGAGGCGCTGGCCTGGGGGCTGGTGGCCGGCGCGCAATCGGTCGACCTGAAGATGGTCTTCGCGTCCTATCCGATCACGCCGGCGTCGAGCATCCTGCACACGCTGGCGCCGCTGAAGGCCTATGGCGTCACCACGTTCCAGGCCGAGGACGAGATCGCCGCGGCCTGCGCGGCGATCGGCGCATCCTATGCCGGGTCGCTGGGCGTGACCTCCAGCTCCGGCCCCGGCGTCGCGCTGAAGATGGAGGCGGTCGGGCTTGCGATCGGCGTCGAATTGCCGCTCGTGGTCGTGAACTCCCAGCGCGCCGGTCCCTCGACCGGCCTGCCGACCAAGACCGAACAGTCCGACCTCTACCAGTCGGTCTATGGCCGCAACGGCGACGCGCCGGTGGTGGTGCTGGCGGCGCGCTCGGCTTCCGACTGCTTCGAATGCGCGGTCGAGGCGGTCCGGCTTGCCGTGCGCTACATGACGCCGGTGTTCCTCTTGACCGACGGCTATATCGCCAACGCCGCCGAGCCCTGGGCGATTCCCGACGTGACGCGCCTGCCCAAGCACCCGGTAAAGTTCCGCACCGAGAAGGAGGGTTTCCACCCCTTCCTGCGCGACGAGGAGACCCTGGCGCGCGTGTGGGCGGTGCCCGGCACGCCCGACCTGCAGCACCGCATCGGCGGGCTGGAGAAGAGCTACACCTCCGGGCACATCAGCTACGATCCCGAGAACCACCAGAAGATGACCGACACGCGGCGCGACAAGATCCTGCGCGTCGCCCAGGACATCCCGCCGCAGACCGTCAGCCAGGGACGGCCGATGGGCAAGATGGCGGTCGTGGGCTGGGGCTCGACCTTCGGCTCGATCAGCGGCGCGGTCGAGAACGTGCGCGCCAAGGGCCACGACGTGGCGCATATCCATATCCGCCACATCTGGCCGCTGCCGCGCAACCTGGGCGAATTGCTGCGCGGCTACGAGAAGGTGCTGGTGCCCGAGATGAACACCGGCCAGCTCAAGACCGTGCTGCGCGCGGAATACCTCGTGCCCGCCGAGGGCCTGAACAAGGTCTCGGGCCAGCCCTTCAAGATCGCGGAGATCGAGGAAGGCATCCTGAAGCATCTCGGCCAGTGACGCCGGACGGAGTTTGACCTCATGAACGCTCCCGCTCCCAAGCTCTTGCCCAAGGACTACGCGACCGACCAGGAAGTGCGCTGGTGCCC
>JADZDN010000344.1 GCA_020851015.1 Alphaproteobacteria bacterium
CGCGAGGAGGACGGCATCGTCCTGATCGACCAGGACAAGTGCCGCGGCTGGCGCATGTGCGTCAGCGCCTGCCCGTACAAGAAGATTTACTACAACTGGCAGTCCGGCAAGGCGGAGAAGTGCACCTTCTGCTACCCGCGCATCGAGGCGGGCGAGCCGACCGTATGCTCGGAGACCTGCGTCGGCCGCATCCGCTACCTGGGCGTGCTGCTCTATGACGCCGACCGCATCGGCGAGGCGGCGAGCGTCGCCAGCGAGAAGGACCTCTACCCGGCGCAGCTCAGCGTCTTCCTCAATCCGTACGATCCGCAGGTGATCGCGCAGGCGTTGAAGGACGGCGTGCCGCAGGCGTGGCTCGACGCCGCGCAGCGCTCGCCGACCTACAAGATGGCGATCGACTGGAAGGTGGCCTTCCCGCTGCACCCCGAGTTCCGCACCCTGCCGATGGTGTGGTACGTGCCGCCGCTGTCGCCGATCCAGGCCGCGGCCGATGCCGGCAAGGTCGGCTTCGACGGCGCGCTGCCCGACGTGCGCAAGCTGCGCATTCCCGTGCGCTACCTGGCGAACCTGCTGACGGCCGGCGACGAGGACGCGGTTGTGGGCGGACTCGAGCGGATGATGGCGATGCGCGTGCACATGCGCGCGCGCCACGTCGAGGGGCGCGTCGATACCGCGGTGCTCGACCGCGTGGGCCTGACCCAGGCCCAGGTCGACGAGATGTACCGCTACATGGCGATCGCCAACTACGAGGATCGCTACGTGATCCCGTCGACCCACCGCGAATATGCCGAGGACGCGTTCGACCTGCGCGGGGGGTGCGGCTTCAGCTTCGGCAACGGCTGCTCCGACGGCGCCAGCCCGACCAGCCTGTTCGGCCCGACCCGGGCCTCCAAGGCGAAGGAGAAGGTGTGATGCGCCGGTCGCTGAAAGCCTTGGCGGCGCTGCTCGCCTATCCCGAGCGGCCGCTGATCGATGCCCTGCCCGAGATCGAGGACGCCGTGCGCCTCGACCGCGACCTGCCGGTGCCGGTGCGGGGCAGCCTGGCGGGGTTGATCGCCGATCTCTATGGCAACGACCTGATCGACGCGCAGGAACGCTACGTCGCGCTGTTCGACCGCTCGCGTTCGCTGTCGCTGCACCTGTTCGAGCATGTGCACGGCGATTCGCGCGAACGCGGGCCGGCGATGGTCGACCTGCTGAAGCTCTACAACAGCCACGGGCTCGACATCGCGGAGGGCGAGCTGCCCGACTACCTGCCGACCTACCTGGAATACGCCGCGCAGCTCGACCGGCCGGCCGGGGTGGCGGCGCTGGCCGATGTCGCCCATATCCTGGCGCCGATCCGCGACCGACTGAAGAAGCACCAGTCGCCCTATGCCGCGGTGTTCGACGCCGCGCTGGCGATGTCGGGCGCCGCGGTCGTGCCGTACGCGGCCGATGGGGATGCCGAAGCGGTCGACGACGATTTCGCCGCGCTGGATCGCGCCTGGGAAGAGGCGGCGGTGACCTTCGGCCCCGAGAACGAGCCCGGAAAGTCCGGCGATTGTGGCCGCGCCCAGGACATCCTGCGGCGCATGAACGCGAGCTGAGGGAGCCGGCGATGCGCGCCTATATCCACGAATTCGTCTTCGGCATCTACCCCTATATCTGCGCGTCGGTGTTCCTCGTCGGCAGCCTGATCCGCTTCGACCGCGAGCAGTACTCCTGGCGCAGCGGATCGAGCCAGCTGTTGCGCGCAAAGCAGCTCCGCTGGGGCAGCAACCTGTTCCATGTCGGCATCCTGTTCCTTTTCTTCGGCCATTTCGTCGGCATGCTGACGCCGCATTTCGCGTACGCGTGGCTGATTTCGGCGGGAAGCAAGCAGGTGCTGGCGATGGTGTCCGGCGGCGTCGCCGGCGTGGTCTGCTTTGTCGGCCTCACGATGCTGCTGCATCGCCGCCTCGTGGATCCGCGCATCCGCGCGACCAGCAGCATGATGGACATCGCCATCCTGGCGATCCTGTGGATCCAGCTCGTGCTGGGCCTGGTCACCATCCCCTTCTCGGGCCAGCACCTGGATGGCTCGACCATGGTGTTGCTGGCGGAATGGGCGCAGCATATCGTCACCCTGCGGCGCGACGCGGCCGCTCTCGTCGCCGACGTGTCTCCGGTCTTCAAGCTTCACATGGCGCTGGGCATGACGGTCTTCCTGCTGTTCCCGTTCAGCCGCCTGGTGCATGTGTGGAGCGCGCCGGTCTGGTACGTGTTCCGCAACTACCAGGTGGTGCGGGCGCGCGGCAACGGCCGCGCGGCGCTGCGGCCGTGAGCGCCGCCGCCACGAACGTCGGCGTCACGAGCGCCGGGCGGGTTGCGGTCAACGGCGTGGAGATCGCCGAGCGGGCGATCCACGCGGAGATGCAGAACCACCCGGCCGGGAATCCGGAGGCGGCGATGCGCGCGGCGGCCGAGGCCCTCGTCGTGCGCGAATTGCTGCTGCAGGAATCGCGACGCCTCGGCCACGATGCCCCGACCGACGGCGACCAGGCCCCGGACGAGGCGGCCATCAGCCGCCTGATCGAGGAGCAGGTCGAAACGCCAACGGCGGACGAGGCGACCTGCCGGCGCTACTACGAGAACAACCGCCGGCGATTCATGTCGCCGGCCGGGTTCGAGGCGCTGCACATCCTGTGCGCCGCGCCGCCGGACGACGCCGAGGCGCGCGCCGCCGCCCGCGCGCGGGCCGAAGCCGCGCTCGCGCGCGTCCTCGCCGACCCCGCTTGCTTCGCGGACGTGGCGCGCGAAACCTCCGACTGCCCTTCCAAGGCGCAGGGCGGCCAGCTTGGCCTGGTGCAGCGTGGCGACGCCGATCCCGTGTTCGAGACCTATCTGATGAGCCTGGGCGAGGACGAGACCTGTCCGACGGCGGTCGAGACCCGCTACGGCTTCCACGTGATTCGCCTCGCGCGGCGCGCGCCCGCGCGGGACTTGCCGTTCGAGGCGGTCAAGGAGCGCATCGCCGCCTATATCGAGGAGACCGCGTGGCGGCGCGCCGTCCATCAGTACGTGGCGATCCTGGCGGGACGCGCGTCGATCGAGGGCGTGGAACTGCAGGCCGCGACGTCGCCGCTGGTCCAGTAGCAGGCAGGGTTGCAGATGATCACTTGTCCAGTCACCGGCGCGAAGATCGATCATGTCGCCGACCATCCCGTGCTCGGCTACGGGTTCCGGCCGTTCTTTGCGCTGGCGGGACTCTATGCCGCCAGCGTGATTCCGTTGTGGGTGCTGATGTGGCTGGGGCGGCTATCCTTCGCGCCGGCGCTGGCGCCGGTCCACTGGCATGCCCACGAGATGCTGTTCGGCTTCGCCGCCGCGGCGCTGGGCGGGTTCCTGTTGACGGCGGTGCCGAACTGGACCGGGCAGGGCCCGATCCGCGGCCGCGCGCTGCTGATCCTGACCGCCACCTGGATCGCGGGCCGCGTCGCGATGTGGCTGTCCGGCATGCTCAACCCGGTGCTGGTAGCAGCCATCGACCTGGCCTTCCTGCCCATGCTCGCGGCGTTCCAGGCGCCGGGGATCGTCGCGCGCAGCGCGCGGCGCAATGGCGTGTTCATCGCGATCCTGCTGGGGCTGTTCGGCGCCAACCTCGCGATCCACCTCGAAGCGATCGGCCTGGCGGATGGCGCGCGTTGGGGGATCCGTCTGGCGCTGGGCATCCTCGTCCTGGCGGTCACGCTGGTGGGCGGCCGCATCGTGCCGGCCTTCACCCAGGGCGGGCTGAAGGCGCAGGGAATCCCGACCGCGATAACGCCCTTGCCCCGGCTCGACCTGGCGGCGATCGCCTCGGTGGCGCTGATGGTGCTGACCGAGGCCGCGGCGGCGCCCGACATGGTCGTCGGCGCCTTCGCCGCGCTAGCCGCGCTGGCCGCGCTCGCGCGGTTGCTGCGCTGGCACGGGCACCGCACGCTGCGCTGGCCGCTCTTGTGGGTGCTTCAGCTCGGCATGGCGTGGATGGTCGTCGGCCTGGCGCTGAAGGCCGCCGCGTTGTTCGACCTGCTGCCCGAGGCGATGGCGTTGCACGCGCTCGGCGCCGGCGCCATCGGCACGATGATCCTGGCGGTCATGACCCGGGCGACGCTCGGCCATACCGGGCGCGAGCTGGTCGCGGTACCCGGCAGCGCGATCGCCTATCTCGCGGTTTCGGCCGGCGCGCTGCTGCGCGTGCTGGCGGCGGCCATGCCCGATGCCGCGGTGGCGTTGACCGTCGCCGCCGGGCTGCTGTGGGCCGCGGGGTTCGCGGTGTTCCTGTGGCTCTATGGCGGGATGCTGCTGCGCCCGCGCCCGGACGGCCGCGCGGGTTAGTCTATAGGATCAGCCCCGGCGAGGTCTTGTCGTCCAGCGGCCAGATCGGACGGGCCACCTTCGTGTACGGGATCTTGCGATAGTCGCGGCTGAGCGGCCCGTCGGAATCGATGTAGATCACCTTCTTGGCGATGGGGCCGAAGGCCGCCATGAAGTGGTTGGTCGACTTCACCAGCACCAGCTTCTTGCGCGCCGGGTCGATGCCCATGTTGGTGAACAGCTCCAGCCCCAGCGCCTGGGTGCGGTTGGTGATCAGCACCACGTCGATGCCGCCGATCCGGACCGCGGCGCAATCGCCCAGCGGCACCTGGGTCGGCCCGAAGCTCTGCCAGCAATCGCGCTTCAGCGCCGTCACCTTGACCATGGCGTCGATCGGCGCGCCCGAGCGCGGGCCGATCTTGCCGCCGAAGCGCAGCGCCA
>JADZDN010000345.1 GCA_020851015.1 Alphaproteobacteria bacterium
ACCTGGCGCATCTCTTCTTCTTCCTGGCCGCCGAGCGCGCGATCGGCAACAGCTACCTGGCCGCGCTGGCGACGGCGAGCTGGATGCTGACCTACATGCTCGGCTACGACGTGACGCAGGGCAACTATACCCAGTCGGCCGCGCTGATGGCGATCTGCGCGGCGCTGCTCCATGTCGCGCTGGCCATGCGCGAGACGGCGGGCTGGCGCTCGTACCTGGCGGCCGGCGCGCTGATCGGGCTTGGAACGCTGGCCAAGTACGGCTTCCCGGTCTTCGCGCTGACGCTGTTCGCGGCCGGGCTGTTCGACGCCAAGCTGCGCCGCGCGATCCTGAACTGGCGGCTGCTGGTCGGGCTGATGATCGCGCTGCTGCTGGTGGCGCCGCATTTCCTGTGGCTGAAGTTCGGCCCGCCGCTGCTGCGCGGCGCCTTCACCGGCGCGCTGCAGGTCGGCTGGAAGGGCACCTACTGGCAGGGCGTGGGCGCGGGCCTGGTCAGCATTTTGCGCTCGTCGTTCGATTTCCTGGCGCCGGCCGTGGTGCTGTGGGCGGCGCTGTTCTGGCGCGCCTTCCTCGGCCGCGTCCCGGCGGGGGACGGCGAAGGCCTGGCGATGCGCCGGCTGTTCGACCGCTGGCTCTTGCTGTCCTATGGCGTGCTGGTCGCGGGCGTGCTCTTCGCCGGCGCGACCGCGATCAAGTACCACTACATGGTGGTCGTGCTGCTGCCCGCGCCGATCTGGCTTTTCCTGCGCGTGCGCGACCTGAACCTGCCGCCCTGGCGCGCCGGCGCCTATGCGGCGGCGGCGATGCTGGCGGCGCTGGCGATCGTCACGGTGGTGGCGGTGCGCGGCTTCGTCGGAACCAAGTGCGGGCGCTGCTACCTGCACTGGGACTATGCCGGCGTCAGCGACAAGCTCCGCGGCGCCGGCTTCACCGGCGGCACGATCCTGGCCGACGACCATCACGTGGGCGGCAACCTGCGCACCTATTTCCCGCACGCGCGCCTGTTCACGATGAAGTTCGAGGACTATGTGCCCCCGCGCCACGCCGACGGCAACGGCGGCGGCACTGCCGGCCAGTGCCTGGTGATCTGGGACGCGACGCAGGAAGGGCAGGAGATACCGGAGGACCTGCTGGGCTTCGCGCGATTCCGCTTGAGCGTGCGCGCGGACGAGGGCGAACCGCCGGGCCTGATCGAGATGCCCTACCGCCACGCGCGCAAGCGTTCGCTCAAGCTCGGCTACGTGCTGTTCCCGCAGGGCAGCGGGAGCTGCTACTAAGCCTCCGCGCCCTCGCGGCGGATGAAGTAGAGGTTGCGCAGGTAGATCAGCAGGCCCCCGGCCTGGCCGGCGATGAACACGGGATCGGTACGCCAGATCGCGTAGGACAGCAGCACCACGCCGCCGCCGAGCGAGAACCACCAGAAGGCGACGGGGATCACGCTCTTCTTCTGCTTCTCGCTGGAGATCCACTGCACCAGGAATCGCGCCGAGAACAGCGCCTGGCCCAAAAAGCCGATCGCCACCCAGATTTTCTCCGCCGTCGTCATGGACGCTCCCGATCGTTTGCCGGCAGGCCGGCGATGCGCTCGACCGCCGGCAGCCGGGCGCGGCGCATCAGCCACATCACGCCCAGGAGGTCGACGATGCCGACCCACAGCCGGTCGAACAGCCCGTAGTTGGACCGGCCGCTCAGCCGCGGCCGGTGATTGACGTCGACCGACACCACGCGCCCGCCCTGGCGCAGCATCAGGGCCGGCAGGAAGCGGTGCATGTGGTCGAACCAGGGCATGGCGAGGAAGTCGGCGCGCCGGAACAGCTTCAGCGAGCAGCCCGTGTCCGCGGTGCGGTCGCCCAGCGCCGCCGCCCGCACGCCGTTGGCGACGCGCGAGGACACGCGCCGCAGTGCCGTGTCGCGCCGCTTGGCGCGCCGTCCGCACACCATCACCGCCGCCTTCGCCGGATCGCCGCGCAGCGCCGCGTCGCGGGCGGCGACGAGGTTGGCGATGTCGGCCGGATCGTTCTGACCGTCGCCGTCGAGCGTGACGATCCATTCGCCCCGTGCCGCGCCGATGCCGGTCAGCAGCGCCGCCGACTGGCCGCAGCTCTGGCGATGGCGCAGCACCGTCAGCGCGGGCATGGCCGCCGCCGCGCGGCGGAGCGCGTCGAGCGTGCCGTCGGCGCTGCCGTCGTCGACATAGACGATCTCGTAGGCACCGATCGGCGCCAGGGCGCGCGCGATCTCGGCGATCAGCGGGGCGATGTTGCCGGCCTCGTCGCGCACCGGCACGACGGCGGAGATCAGCTTGGGTTCGGTCATGGGCAGGGCGCTTGGTCGCGCGAAACCCTGGCCCCGGTCAAGCGGATTTGCCGCCAGCGGATTCAAGCGGTTAGCGCCACCGTTAACCAATTGCTAACCCTATCCTTGCGTTTAGATCGCATTTGGCTGAATTTCGAGCGGCATTCGTTTCGTTAGGTCACTGCCGATGCGGGCACGGGGCACGCGGGCGATCTGGGCGGACAGGTAGGTCATGCAGGTAAAGCTGGTCATCCGTCGGGCGTCGGGCGAGGCACAGACCCGCACCACCGACCACGACACCGTCATCGCCGTCGTCCCCGGCGACCGTATCGAGCTCCCCGCCGGTTTTGCCGGCAGCATCGAGCCGAACCAGCCCGCGCCCGGCGACCTGACCCTCTCCCTGCCCGGATCAGGCGGATTCCATATCGTGCTGCAGGGATTCCTTTTGGCGATGGAGGCGGGCGATACGCGGCTGGCGCTGGGCGATGCATCGCTGGCGACGGTGGCCGACGTGTTGGCCGCCGCCGCCCCCGCAGCCGGCGCGGACGCCGCCGGCACGGCGTTGCCGTCGGGCAGCGGCTCGCTCGATGCCGTGGCCTACGTCGCGCAGCCTTTCGGCAGCTTTGGCCTCGCCCATCCGGGCGAAGGATTCTCCGGCAATTTGCTTGGCGACCGCCCGGCATCGGTCCATCTGCAGCCAGGCGCCCCGGTGCAGCCCAGCATTGCCGAAGTGCGCGCCGGCAGCGCCGCCAGCGGCCCCCCGCCAACGCCGCCCGCCACGGACAACCGCATGGTGGGCGGAGGGAATACGCGCGCGGACGGCGGATTCGGCGTCGTCACTGTCTCGTTCTCGCCAACCAACCCGTTCCTTGGCCTGACCATCAAGTCGCCCGGCGGCGCGGAAAACACGGCGATACCGATCTTCATCACCGACGGCAACGGCCAAATCCCCAGCTCGCTGAGCTTCGTCGTTTCGGGCCTGGCGGGCGGCAACCTGAGCGCCGGCACCGACATGGGCGGCGGGATGTGGTCGTTGAATCCCGCCGACCTTCCCGGCCTGACCGTGACGCCGCCGACGGATTTCGATGGCTATCTCGCGCTGACCGTGACGGCGGCACAACGCACTTCCACAGGCGCGCTGATAGGCGGTGTCAGTACCACGCTTGGTGTCGTCGTCCTGCCAACGATCGACAAGCTGTTCACGCCGGGTGACGACACGATCGACCTTTCGATCGTTCCCGACGCCGCGCATCCCACCGTCGCGGGCACGCCCATACCGCTGGACGGCAATCGCACCGATGCGCTGGACGGCAACGATACGGTAGCGCTGGCCTCGACCGGCCTGCATCTGCTGGCCCCGGGCACCGTATTCCACGGCGGCGGCGGAAACGACCGCATCACCGGCGGCACGGCATCGGATTCGATCGCGGGTGACGCCGGCAACGACGCGCTAACCGGCGGCGCCGGCAACGACAGCTTGGATGGCGGCACAGGAACGGATACGGCCGTCTTCAGCGGCAATTTCGCGGACTACAGCCTCGTCGATACGGGGGCCGCGTTCCAGGTGGTCGACGCGATCGCCGGTCGCGACGGCACGGATACGCTGTCGAACGTCGAGGCGCTGCAGTTCGCCGACCGAACGTTGACCGTGCTGATCGGCGACGGCGGCGCGAACACGCTGGCGGCCGGCGCAACGCCGACCGTGATGCTGGGACTGAGCGGCGACGACACGCTCACCGGCGGCACCGCCGCCGACCAGCTCTTCGGCGGCGACGGCAGCGACACGCTGAACGGCGGCGGCGGCGCGGGGGCGGACACGCTGGCGGGCGGCGCGGGCGACGACACGCTGCAGATGGCGGCCGGCGACACCGCCGTCTTCGCCGGCCCGATCGCCGACTATTCCTTCGCGCTCAACGCGCTGCTGGTCGGCGTGACGGACCGCGCCGCCGGGCGCGACGGCAGCGACACGCTGTCCGGCGTGCCGACCGGCAGCCAAAGCATCACCGCCACGTTCGCCGGCACTGGCTTCACGCTGCTGTCCTTCGGCATCAGCGTGTCCAGCATCGATTCGCCCGATCCGGGCAACGTGCTGGCGGTCGGCAACAACCAGAACAACATCATCCGCCTGACCGGCAGCGGCCAGCACTACCTGGAGGGCGGCGGCGGCAACGACACGCTGGTCGGCGGATCGAGCACCGACTACCTGCACGGCGGGCTGGGCAACGACCGGCTGGACGGCGGCGCGGGCGCCGACACGTTCATCTATACCGGCATCGCCGAGGGCGGCGACACGATCGTGAATTTCGACGGCGATGCGGCGGGCGGCCAGGACGTGATCGACCTGGACGGACTGCTGGACGCGCTGGGCATCGCCACCGCCGACCGCGCGGCCAGCGTGCAGGTGACCGACACCAGCGGCGGCCAGGATGGGCCTGCCTGGACCATCGCGATCGACAGCGACCACAACCCGGGCAACGGGTTCGAGATCGCGCTGGCGGCCGTGACGACGACCGACCCGATCACCGTCAACCAGGATATCCAGCTCGGCCAGCTCTAAAGCCGGCCGGCGACGCTCATCGGTAGATCGGGAACCGCCGGCACATCTGCTGGACCTCGCCCCGCGCCCGCTGTTCGGCCGCGCCGTTGTCGCCGCGCGCCAGCCCGTCCAGCACCTGGCCGATCCAGCGTCCGACCTGGGCGAACTCCGGCGTCCCCAGCCCGCGCGCCGTGCCGGCATTGCTCGACAGGCGCAGGCCCGAGGGGTCCTCGGGCGGGCGCGGGTCGAACGGGATCGTGTTCTTGTTCACGTTCAGCCCCGCCGCCTCGAGGCTTTCCGAGGCGCGCTGGCCCTGCACGCCCTTTTGCGTCAGGTCGACCAGCATCAGCCCGATATCGGTGCCGCCCGACACCACCCGCAGCCCCGCGCCCGCCACCGCCTTGGCGAGCGCCTGGGCGTTGTCCACGACCGCCTGGCAGTAGTCGCGGAAGGCGGGCTTCAGCGCCTCGCCCAGGCACACCGTCTTGCCGGCGACGGCGTGCAGCAGCACCGAGCCCTGCACGCCCGGGAACACGGCGTTGTCGATCTTCTTCGCCAGAGCCGCGTCGTTGGTCAGCACCACCCCGCCGCGCGCGCCGCGCAGGCTCTTGTAGGTCGTGGTGGTGACGATATGCGCGTGCGGGAAGGGATTGGGGTGCAGGCCGGTCGCGACCAGCCCCGCGAAATGCGCCATGTCGACCATGAACAGCGCGCCGACCGTGTCGGCGATCGCGCGCAGGCGCTGGAAGTCGATCTGGCGCGGATAGGCCGAGCCGCCGGCGATCACCAGCTTCGGCTTGTGCTGGAGGGCGAGCGCCGCCGCCTCGGCGTAATCCAGCCGCTCGTCGGATTTCGCCACGCCATAGGAGACGATGGCGTAGTGCTTGCCGGTCTGGTTGGCGGGATGGCCGTGGCTGATATGGCCGCCGGCATTGGTGCTCATCGACAGGATCGTGTCGCCGGGCTTCAGGAACGCCAGGAACACCGCCTGGTTGGCCTGGCTGCCGGAATGCGGCTGGATGTTGGCGAAGCCGCAGCCGAACAGCGTTTTGGCGCGCGCGATGCCCAGCGCCTCGATGCGGTCGGCGAATTCCGCCCCGCCGTAGTAGCGCTTGCCCGGATAGCCCTCGACCGTCTTGTTGGTCATGACCGAGCCGTGCGCCTCGAGCACCGCGCGGCTGACGAGATTCTCCGAGGCGATCAGCTCGATCTGGTCGCGCTGGCGGTCGAGCTCGCCCGCGATCGCCGCGGCGACCTCGGGATCGCTCTCGGCCAGGCTTGCCCGGAAATGGGCGCGGAGGGTCGCGGCGTCGGCCATGAAAGCTCCATCGGTTTGACGCCGCGACTATGCCGAGACCGGACCGTGCGGATCAAGCCGCCCGGGCGCCCTCCGCCCTGCGCCGCCGCCCAGGAAGCAGGCGACGTTCACTTTCTGCCGGGCATGAAGGTCGGGCGCGGATGACAACGGCGATCTTGGTGTCGTAGATCATGGCTGCTCCAACCGCATGGGACCCCAAGCAATGGCACGGCACGCGCCGGGCGGTCTTGAACGATCCTGCACGGAAGGCGAGGACTGGGCGCGGATCGCGCCGGCCGGCGCGGGGATCGAGCTGATGGAGGCGCAGTTCGCCGGCCACGCCTTCGACCGGCACCGCCACGACGTCTACGCGATCGGTCTCACGCTCCACGGCGTCCAGGAATTCGCCTGCCGCGGCGCCATGCGCGCGAGCACGGCCGGCCGCGTGCTGGTCATCCATCCCGACGAGCCGCACGACGGGCACGCCGGCACGGAAGCCGGGTTCGGCTACCGCATGGTCTATATGGCACCCGAGCTGGTGCGCCAGGCGCTGGCGCCGGACACGCCGGCGCTGCCCTTCGTCGGCGCGGTGACGCTGGACGATCCGTTTCTCGCGCGCGCCATCAACGGCGCGTTCGCGCAATTCCCGGATGCGCTCGACGGTCTGGCGGCGGACCAGCTTGCGCTCGATCTCGCCGAGGGCTTGCGGCGCCACGACCGCACCCTGCGACGCACGCGAACCGACGCGGCGGCGAGCGGCGTGGACCGCGTGCGCGATTTCCTGGACGCCAACCCGCATCGCATGGTCGGCTCGGCGGCGCTGGAGCAGGTGAGCGGGCTCGACCGCTTCGCGCTGGCGCGTCAGTTCCGCGCGCATTGCGGCACCAGCCCCTATCGCTACCTGACGATGCGGCGGCTGGAGGCGGCCAAGCGGATGATCGTCGCGGGCGAGCCCCTGGCCGCGGTCGCGGCCGCCAGCGGCTTCGCCGACCAGGCGCACCTGACGCGGCAGTTCAAGGCGGCCTATGGCGTGCCGCCCGGACGGTTCCTGAAATTGGTGCGGCGCTAGTCCTTGGCGCGCTCGCGGTAGGAGCCGTCCTCGGTCGAGACGACCACGCGGGTGCCCGGGCCGATATGCACCGGCACCATGACTTTCTCGCCGTTCGACAGCTTGGCGGCCTTGTAGGACGACGACGCGGTCTGGCCCTTCCCCGCCGGCTCGGCCTCGACGATCTCGAGCGTCACGGTCTGCGGCAGCTCGACCGTCATCGCCTGGCCTTCGTAGGTCCGGATGTTGCAGACCATGTTTTCCTGCAGCCAGCGCGCCGGCTCGCCGATCACGGCTTTCGACACGGTGATCTGCTCGAAGTTCTGCTGGTCCATGAAGGTATAGGTGTCGCCGTCGCCGTAGAGGTACTGGTACTCGTGGTCCTCGAGCTGCGCGCGCTCGACCGTCTCGCCGGTCCGGTAGCGCTCGTCCTTCTTGACGCCGTCGCGGAGACCCTTCATCTCGACCTGGACGAAGGCGCCGCCCTTGCCGGGGGTGATGATCTGGGACTTGATGACCACGAGCAGCTTGCCGTCGATCTCGACGACGTTGCCGGCGCGCAGCGTATTGGCCTGGACCTTCATTTCCTGATCCCGTGGCGGTGAGGGGCGATTTTCGAGCGCGTCTGCTTATCAGAGCGACGAAAGGATCACAATGGCCGGCAGCCCTGCCGCATGGTGGCGGCCCGAGGTTTACCGGGGCAGACGCGCGAACCTGGTCCGCCGCGCCCAGGTCGTGGCGACGATCCGGGCATTTTTTGCCGGGGAGGGCTTCGTGGAGGTCGAAACCCCGGCGCTCCAGGTCTCGCCGGGCATCGAGCCCTATCTCAACGCCTTCGCGACGCGGATCGACGGGGCGCGCGGGGGCGCGGGCACGCTCCACCTCCACACTTCGCCCGAATATGCGATGAAGAAGCTCTTGGTGGCGGGCGAGCCGCGCATCTTCCAGCTCGCCCGCTGCTACCGCAACGCCGAGCGCGGCCCGACCCATCACCCCGAATTCACCATGCTGGAATGGTATCGGGCCGGGGCCACCTACCGCGCGATCATGGCCGATTGCGAATCCATCCTGCGCGCGGCTGCCGGGCCGGACGGAACCTATCGCTGGGGCGGGCGCACCGCCGACCCCCACCGTCCCTGGCAATACTTGACCGTGGCCGAAGCGTTCCTTGCCCATGCCGGCATCGACCTTCTGGCCACCGCCCCCGACCCGAGCCGCCCCGACGCGGCCGCCCTGGGACGCGAGGCCCGGCGCATCGGCGTGCGCGTGGACGACGGCGACGGCTGGGACGACGTGTTCTTCCGGGTATTCCTGGAGCGGATCGAGCCGCGGCTCGGCCATCCGGTGCCGACGATCCTCTACGACTACCCGGTCGGCATGGCGGCGCTGTCGCGCGTCAAGCCCGACGATCCGCGCCTGGCCGAGCGGTTCGAGCTCTATGTCTGCGGGCTGGAACTGGCAAATGCCTTCGGCGAGCTGACCGACGCGGCGGAACAACGCCGGCGGTTCCTTTCCGACCAGCAGGCGCGCCGCGCCCGGGTCGGGCACGCCTATCCGATCGACGAGGATTTCCTGGCCGCCCTGGAGCACGGCATGCCCGAGGCATCGGGCATCGCGCTGGGCGTCGACCGGCTGGTCATGCTGGCAACCGGCGCTAAGGACATCGCCGATGTTCTGTGGGCCCCGGTGGCCGACGCGGCGGGGGATGGGGCCTGAGCGCCATCCTGCTGCGCGCCGTGATTTCGCCGGCGCGTCGAGATTCACCCTTGCGAGTCGTTCTCATTTGCGCTATTGGAATGGCGCTGCGAATGACTCGCAACTATATCGTTGCGGGCGGGGCTTTTAGATGAAAGGGCAATCAATCATGACCCGGGTGAGAAGAATTTTCGGCTGGACCGTGTTCGCCGGCGGCCTGGCGGTCGCGGTGTCGACCCTGGCCGCTGGCCAGGCATGGTCGGCCGAACCGGCGCCCGTACAGGTCGCGCAGGGAGCGGGCGAGGTCAACCTCTACTCCTCGCGGCACTACAACACCGACGAACGGCTCTATTCCAATTTCACCAAGGCGACGGGCATCAAGATCAACCGCATCGAGGCCGATGCCGATCCGCTGATGCAGCGCATGAAGGCGGAGGGCGACAAGAGCCCGGCCGACGTGTTCATCTCGGTCGATGCCGGACGGATCGACGCGGCGCGCCAGCAGGGCCTGCTGCAGCCGATCAAGTCCGAGATGCTGGAAAAGGCGATCCCCGCGCATCTGCGCGATCCCGAGGGATACTGGTTCGGCTTCTCGAAGCGCGCGCGCGTGATCGTCTATTCCAAGGACCGCGTGAAGCGCGACCAGCTCGGCACCTACGAATCGCTGGCCGACCCGAAATGGAAGGGCAAGATCGCGATCCGCTCGTCGACCTACATCTACAACCAGTCGCTCACCGGCGCGATCCTGGCGGCGCTGGGGCCGGAGAAGACCGAGGCCTGGGCCAAGGGCTTCGTCGCCAACTTCGCGCGCCAGCCCAAGGGCGGCGACCGCGACCAGATCTCGGCCGTGGCGTCGGGCGAGGCGGATCTCGGCATCACCAACACCTACTACGTCGCGCACATGCTGACGTCGAAGAACCCGGCCGAGCGCGAGGCCGCGGAGAAGGTCGTGGTTTTCTTCCCCAACCAGGACGACCGCGGCACGCACGTGAACATCAGCGGCGGCGGCGTCGCCAAGTACGCGCCCAACAAGGCGAACGCGATCAAGTTCCTCGAGTACCTGGCGTCGCCCGAGGCGCAGAGCTATTTCGCCGAGGGCAACTACGAATACCCGGTCGTCGCCGGCGCCCAGGTCTCGCCGATCCTCGCCGCCTGGGGCAAGTTCAAGGAAGACCGGCTGAACGCGCAGGTCTTCGCCAAGAACAATGCCGAGGCGCTGAAGATCATGGACCGCGCGGGCTGGAAATAGGGAACCCGCGCCCAAGCAACCGCTGCATGGCTTCGCGATCCCGGTTCTTCTCTCTCACCCATCCGCGATCGCGCAACTTGGGCCCCGCCTCCTCCCAGGCGGGGCCCATTTTCCCTGCGCCCGCCGACGTGCTTTCCTGACGGCGTGCAGCCCGCGCCCGAGTTCCTGGTCGTCGCCCTGTCCGGCCGTGCGCTTGCCGCCGCGGCCGTGCGCGCGGGACGGCGCGTGGCGGTCGTCGACCTGTTCGCCGACATCGACACGCGGCGCCTCGCCGCGCGCGTGCAGCGCGCGGCCGGCGACCCGGCGTGCGGCTTCGATGCCGAGGCGCTGGTCCGTGCGGCGGCGCAATTCCCCGGGCTGAGGCTGGTCCCCGGCGCGGGGTTCGAGCACGACCCCGCGCTGCTCCGGCGCATCGCGCGCGGCCGGCGCCTGCTGGGCACGCCGCCCGCGGCCATTGCCCGGATCAAGGACCCCATCGCCTTCGCGCGCCTGCTCGGCAGGCTCGGCGTGCCGCATCCCGAGACGCAGCTTGGGCGCCCGGACGATCCGCGGGGCTGGATCGCGCGCCGCGCTGGCGCCGCCGGCGGAACGCATGTGCGGCCGGCCGCGCGCGTCGAACCCGGTCCGGCCATCTATTACCACCGCCTGGTCGCGGGAAGCGCGGTCGCCGCCGCCTTCGTCGCCGACGGGCGGCGCGCGCGGGTGATCGACCTCAGCGCGCAATGGACCGCGCCGACGCGGCGCACGCCCTATCGCTATGGCGGCGCCGTCGCGCCGGTCCCGATGAGCCGCGCCGCCACCGCGCGCCTGGTCGATGCGGCGGAGACGGCGGCCGGCGCAAGCGGCGCGGTCGGGCTGGGCAGCGCCGATTTCCTGGTCGACGCGGCGGGCGATTTCGTGCTGCTGGAGATCAATCCGCGGCCCGGCGCGACGCTGGACCTGCTCGACCGCGGCGGGCCCCCGCCGTCGCGAACCGCCTTCGCGCTCCACCTCGCGGCCTGCGACGGGCGCCTGCCGGCGTCCCGCGCCGTCGCCCGGGAACCGGCGGTCGCCGCGGCAATCGTCTATGCCGACCGCGCCGCCGCGGTGCCCGCCGCCATGCGCTGGCCAGCCGAGACCGCCGACCGGTCGCCGCCCGGGACGAAATTCTGCCGCGGCGATCCGGTCTGCACCGTCGTCGCGCGCGCCGCGACATCCGCGCGCGCCCGGGCGATCAGCGACCGCAAGGCCCTCGCGGTCCTGGCGCGACTGGATTATGCATAGACCGCGATGACGCAAGCAGTCGAACGGAGGACGGATTGGCCGAGCGTGGCGTCGCTGGCGACGCCGCTGGTCGAGCGCCTGATCGCGGACGCCGCAGCGCTGCGCCTCGGCATCCATGCCGGACCGGCGGGCGCCCGGATCGTCGACGCGGGAATCGACGCGCCGGGCGGAATCGAGGCCGGGCGGCGCATCGCCGAGATCTGCATGGGCGGGCTGGGCAGCGTCGCCGTCGCGACCGACCAGGCGCTTGCCCGCTGGCCCGTTTCGGTGACGTCGCGCAGCAGCCATCCGGTCCTGGCCTGCCTGGGCAGCCAATATGCCGGCTGGAACCTGTCGGTCGACAAGTACCACGCGATGGGATCGGGTCCGGGCCGCGCGCTGGCCGCGCGCGAGAAGCTGTTCGAGGAACTGGCCTATCGCGACACCGCCGACGCGGCCGTGCTGGTGCTGGAGACCGACAAGCAACCGCCCCCCGCCCTGGTCGAGAAAGTGGCCGGGGACTGCGCCGTCGCGCCGGAGCGCGTCACGCTGATCCTGACGCCGACCAAGAGCCTGGCCGGAACCGTGCAGATCGCGGCGCGATGCCTGGAAGTCGCGCTGCACAAGGCGCATGCGCTGGGCTTTCCGCTCGACCACGTCGTCGACGGCTTCGCCGTCGCGCCGCTGCCGCCGCCGGCCAAGGATTTCGTCGGCGCGATGGGCAGGACCAACGACGCGATCCTCTATGGCGGGCGGGCGCATCTCTTCGTGCGCGGCGACGAGGGCGAGGCCGAGTGGCTGGCGCGAAAGCTGCCGAGCGCCGGTTCGCGCGACCACGGCCTGACCTTCGCGCAGGTCTTCAAGGCCTACAACGGCGACTTCTTCGCGATCGATCCGATGCTGTTCAGCCCGGCCCGGGTGATCGTGACGGCGCTTGCCAGCGGCCGCAGCTTCTCCGCCGGCGCGATCGAGCCGGGGACGATCGACGAAAGCTTCGGCGGCTGACCGGCTTGCCGCCGCGTGTCGTCGTATTCGTCGACCGGCCGGAGTGGCACACGCGCCGGCTGCTGAAGGCCTTTGCCGCGCGCGGCGTCGAGGCCCTGCCGGTGGCGCTGTCTTCCTGCGGCTTCGCGACCGAGGGCAAGGGCATCGCGATCCCCGGGCTCCACGGCGCCCTGCCCGACCTTGCCTTCGTGCGCACGGTGGCGAGCGGCAGCTTCGAGCAGGTGACGCATCGCCTGGGCATCCTGCACGCGCTGGCCGCCATGGGCGTCGCGGTGGTGAACGACGCCCGCGCGATCGAGCGTTGCGTCGACAAGTCGACGACCAGCGCGATCCTGCACCGCGCCGGCCTGCCGACGCCCGCGACATGGTCGACGGAAGGCCGCGCCGGGGCCGAAGCGATCCTGCGGCGCGAGACCGAAGCGGGAAACCGGGTGGTGCTGAAGCCGCTGTTCGGATCGCAGGGGCGCGGGCTGAAGCGCCTGGGGCCGGGCGATGCTTTGCCCGAGGCCGAGACGATCGCCGGCGTCTACTACCTGCAGCGGCTGGTGCCCCAGCGCGACAAGGCCTGGCACGACTGGCGCGTGTTCGTTGTGGGCGGCCGCGCGGTCGCGGCCATGATCCGGCACGGCAAGGACTGGATCACCAACGTGCGGCAGGGCGCGCGTTGCGAGGCCGCGCCGGTGGACGGCGAGGCCGCGAGGCTGGCGGTCGCGGCGACGGCGGCCGTGGGCGCGCGCTATGCCGGGGTCGACCTGATCCCGGTCGGCGAGGGGTTCCAGGTGCTGGAGGTCAATTCCATGCCGGCCTGGCACGGGTTGCAGGGCGTGTGCGCGGTCGATATCGCCCAGGCCCTGGCCGACGACGCGCTGGGGCTGGTGCGCACATGACGCCCCACGCGGTCGCGTGTGCTTTCGTCTGGGCGTGCGAAACCGAGCTGCAGGCGCTGAAGCCCGGCAACGTCCACGTCCATGCGACAAACCCCCGGTTGAGCGTGGCGCAGTTCCGCCGCAGCGCGCGCGTCGCTGCCCCCCACATCGCCCGCGGAGGCTCCAGCGTTGGCCGGCGCATCCTGGGCGCGATCACGGCGACCCGGGCAGCCGTCGGCACCAACACCAACCTGGGAATCGTGCTGCTGGCCGCCCCGCTCTGCCACGCGGCGCTGGCGGCCCGCGGACGGCCGCTGCGGGCCGCGCTGAGCGCGACCCTGGCCGCCCTGACGGTCGGGGACGCGCGTCTGGCCTTCCGCGCCATCGCCCTGGCGGAGCCGGCCGGGCTGGGGCGCCGCTCCGCCCAGGACGTGCGCCGGCCCCCGACGGCAACCCTGGCGGAGGCGATGCGGCTGGCGGCAGGGCGCGACCGGGTGGCGCGGCAATACGCCGCGACCTACGCCGATGTGCTGCGGACCGGCGTGCCGGCGCTGGAACAGGCCCGGGCCGAGGGGCTTTCGGCGCCCCAGGCGACCGGCCGGCTCTACATGACGTTCCTGCGTCGGTTTTCCGACAGCCATCTGCGGCGCAAATTCGGCCCGGGTGCCGCCGCCGCGGTGCGGCGCGAGGCCAAGGCGCTGCCCGATACGCGGGCGGCCCTGCTGCGGTTCGACCGGTCGTTGAAGCGCCGCGGCCTCAATCCCGGCACCACCGCCGATCTGGCCGTCGCCAGCTTGCTCGCGTGGCGGCTGGTTTCTATAGTCGGCGGCGAGGTAACGCCAGCACGGGGGAAACCATGGCGCAAGCGAAGTCAACTGCGGGCAAGACGACCAGAATCACCAAGCTGATGGTCGGCGAGGCGCTGGTCGGCGACGGCAACGAGGTGGCCCATATCGACCTGATCCTGGGACCGCGCGGCAGCGCGGCGGAAACCGCGTTCTGCAACGCGCTGATCAACCAGCGCCAGGGCATCAACGGCCTGCTGGCCGTCGTGACGCCGAACCTGCTGGCGAAGCCGAACACCGTGATGTTCAACAAGGTGTTCATCAAGGGCGCCAAGCAGGCGGTGCAGATGTTCGGGCCGGCGCAGCACGCGGTCGCGACCGCGGTGATGGACTGCGTGGCCGACGGCACGATCCCGGCCAGCCAGGCCGACGACCTGTTCATCGCGGTCGGCGTGTTCATCCACTGGGACGCGCAGGACGACAAGAAGATCCACGACTACAACTACGAGGCTACCAAGCTGTCGATCAAGCGCGCCGTCGCGGGCGAGCCCAAGGCGGCGGACGTGGTCGCGCAGTACAAGAAGGTGAAGCACCCGTTCTACGGCGGCTGATCGCTTCTTCCGTCAGGCAGGGCCGGCGGGGGATTCCCCGCCGGTCGCGTTTTCGGCGGCGGCCGCGCGGGGATCGAGCCGCCCGTCATGCAGCGCCGTGGCGACCAGCGCGCCGGCAATGCCCCGCGCCGCCAGCGCCGCCAGGTCGCGATTGTCGCGCACGCCGCCGGCGGCATAGACGGCGCGTTCCCCGGCGCGGGATCTGATCGCATCCAGGCGCGCGAGGTCCGGCCCTTCGCCCGAGCCGACGCGCGCGAGCGTCATCGCGATCACCCGGCGCGGCCATAGGCCGGCGTCGTCCAGCAGCGGCGCCGGGCCCTGGAACGCATCGCCGCGGAAGTCGAGCGACAGCACGGCCCGGTCGCCCGCCGCCGCCAGCGCCTGGCGCAGCGTCGCGAGATCAGGCGCGGATTCGCTGCCCAGCACGGCGGGGCCCAGGCCCAGCGCCAGCCAGGACCGCACGGCATCGGGGGTCGCGATGCCGCGGTCGACCCACAGCTCGAGCGCGGGATAGGCGCGGGCGATCGCCTGGACCGCCGCGCGGTTGCCGCCCTGGCCCGCGATGGCATCGAGATCGGCGATGTAGAGCCGGCGGAAGCGATGGAGCGCCATCAGGCCGCGCGCGACATCGAGCGGCGCCGCGCTTGGGCTGAGCCTGGTCTCGATCGGCCGGTAGCCGGCGCGGTCGCCGCGCCTGGCGTGCACGACCGTCCCGCCCTTCAGGTCGATCACCGGTACCAGGTCCACGCCGAGCCCTCATTGCCGCGACCGCGATCCGCCCGGGTATCCTATAATGCGGAACATGACCATGGATGCGGCAAAGATTCTGGAATTGCAGGAGTGGCTGATCGCCGGCGCGCTGGACGGCGCGGACGAGGCCGGGCTGCTGCAGGGGGTGTGCGACCGGCTGGTGGCGGCGGGCATGGAGCTGTGGCGGGGAACGGCGGCGATCGACTCGCTGCATCCCACGGTCGAGGGCCATTTCTACGAATGGCGCCGGTCGAAGGGAAAGGCGGGCGGCCAGGAATACGCCCGCAGCGAGGTGGCCGACGACAAGTGGCTGCTTTCGCCCTTCCATCACCTGCTGCAGAGCGGCCAGCGCCGCCTGCGCCGGCGGCGCGGCGACGACTATCGCCAGGGCGAGTTCCCGATCCTGGACGATCTGTTCGCCGAGGGGGTCACCGACTATCTCGCCTATGTCGTTCCGTTCACCGACGTGGCGCGGGCGGGCGACGCCGACGCGCTGTCGTCGTCGTGGTGCTCGGATCGACCGGAGGGCTTCACCGACGAGCAGATGGCCGTGCTCGACCGCATCGTGCCGACCCTGGCGCTGGCCCTGCGCAACCGCTCGATCGCGCGCAGCGCCAACAACCTGGTGCAGGTCTATCTGGGCCGCGATGCCGGCACGCGCGTGCTGCACGGCCAGATCGAGCGCGGCAAGACCGAGAGCATCCGCGCGGTCGTGTGGTACAGCGACCTGGCCGGCTTCACCCGCATCGCCGACACGGCGCCCGAGGACCAGATCGTCCCGCTGCTGAACGACTACGCCGACTGCCAGGTCCGCGCGATCCACCGGCAGCGCGGCCAGGTGCTGAAATTCGTCGGCGATGGATTGCTGGCGATCTTCCGGGGCGGGGACGATGCCGACGCCTGCCACCGCGCGCTCGACGCCGCCAGCGACGCGTTCAAGCGCCTGGAGGAGGTGAACCAGGCGCGCGCGGGCAAGACGCTGCCCACGACGCGGTTCTATCTCGGCCTGCACCTGGGAACCGTGCTCTACGGCAATATCGGCTCGCACGACCGGCTGGACTTCACCGTCGTCGGCCAGGCGGTCAACGAGGCAAGCCGCATCCAGGCGCTGTGCAAGTCGCTCGACCGCAACGTCATCCTGTCGGCCGCCTTCGCCAAGGCGGCGACGCGCAGCGACAACCGCCTGCTGTCGCTTGGCCGCTATGGGCTGCGCGGCGTGCGCCAGGCGCAGGAACTGTTCACGCTCGACGACTATGCCCCGCTCTAGTCGGAAGGATGTCGTCGGCTGGGACCTGGGCGGCGCGCATCTGAAGGCGGCGCGGGTTGCCGCCGACGGCCGGCCGCTGAAGGTGCTGCAACTGCCCTGCCGCCTGTGGCTGGGCCTGGGCGAACTCGACCAGGCGCTCGATCGGGCAATGGCGGCGCTGGGACCCTGCCCGCGCCACGCCGTCACCATGACCGGCGAGCTGGCCGACCTGTTCCGCGATCGCCGGGCGGGCGTCGCGGGCTTGCTCGACGCGATGACCAGGCGCCTGCGCGGCGCGGCGCTGCTGGTCTATGCCGGCAAGTCCGGATTCCTGACGCCGCGCGCGGCGCGTCGGCGCGTGGACGACGTGGCGTCCGCCAATTTCCTCGCCAGCGCCGAGGCGCTGGCCGGACGCTTGCCCGAAGCGCTGTTCGTCGACCTGGGCAGCACGACGGCCGACCTGATCCCGATCAAGGGCGGCAAGCCGCGCCCGCGCGGCCTGACCGATTTCGCGCGGCTGGCCACGGCCGAGCTGGTCTATACCGGCGTCACGCGCACGCCCGTCATGGCGGTCGCGCAGCACGCCGCCGTGCTGGGGCGGCGGCGAGGGCTGATGGCGGAGCATTTCGCCACCATGGCCGACGTGCATCGCCTGGCCGGCGGCCTGCCGCGCGGCGCCGACCAGTTGCCCAGCGCCGACAACCGTCCGAAATCGCCGTCGGACAGCGCGCGCCGGCTGGCGCGGATGGTCGGCGCCGACGCCGACGCGCATCCCCGCGCCATCTGGACCGCGCTGGCGCGCCATCTCGCCGGCGCGCAGTTGGCGCAATTGCAGGACGCGGCCGAGCGCGTGCTGTCGCGCAAGGCGGTCGCCAGGGATGCGCCGGTGATCGGCGCGGGGGTCGGGCGCTTCGTCCTCCGGCGCCTGGCCCGCGCGCTCGATCGGCCCTATGTCGATGCCGGCGCGGTCCTCGCGAAAGGCGCGGCCGCATCGGTGCGCGAAGGATCCGCGCGCTGCCTGCCGGCCGTGGCCGTCGCGATGCTGGCCGCGGAGCGCAACGCCTTTCGCACCGCGTCGAGCCGCGCCGGATCGAGCGCGCCGCCGCGCCCCTTGCGGCACAAGGCGCCGCGAAAGCCGAGATAGTCCGGCCGCAACGCCGCCAGCGGCGCGATGTCGTCGATGCGAAGCGATCCGGCAAGACCGCAGAGCAGGGTTTCCCGCTTCGCCGCCGCCACGAACCGGGCCAGCGCCACGTCGTCGAGATGATCGCGCAGCGTGCCCGATTGCTTGTCCGCCGTGTCGAGCATCGCGCCCAGGAACCCCGCCGCGCGCAGCGCCGGCAGCAGCGCCATGTCAGGCGCGCGGTCGGCGAACATCACCGCCACCAGGCGGACGCCGCCGGCGGCAACCGGCCGCAGCGCATCGAGCGCGCGGGACTTATCGCCGTCGAACAGGCCGAGCTTGACGATGTCGACGCCGGTCGCCGCCATCGCCCGCGCGGCGGGGACGACCGCTTCGGGCGTGAAGGGACGATCGCCGATCGTGGCACTGACCAGCGGGCGCGTCGCGCCTTGCTGCAGGCAGAAGGCCGTCACGGCGCGCGCCACCTCCGGCGCCACCGCGCCGAGCGCGCCGGCCGTGGGCTCCTTCAGGTCGATCACGTCGACGCCGGCCGCCAGCGCGAGGCGCGCCTCGGCGACCGACCGCATGGAGGCCAGCAGGCCGGTCGGACCGCCGGCACGGAACATTCTAGCTAGAACCGCGTGGGCGCGAAGGGGGCGAGCGGCACCGATGTCGGGCGGCCGGCGACCAGGTCGGCGACGCAGCTTGCGGTGATCGCGGCCAAGGTCAATCCGAGATGGCCGTGGCCGAAGGCGAGCGTCACGCGGTCGCTCGCGGGCGCGGGACCGATGACCGGCTTGGAATCCGGCAGCGACGGTCGGAAGCCCATCCATTCGCGCTCGGGCGCGTTGCCGAGACCCGGCAGCGCGTCGCGGGCGAACGCCGCCATGCGCCGGATACGGCGGTAGTCCGGCGGCGCGTCGATGCCGGCGAACTCCACGCCGCTGGTCACGCGGATGCCGTCCTCCATCGGCGCCAGCACAAAGCCGTGATCGGCGAAATGGGTCGGCCGGCCAACGGCGCGGGCCTGGTCGGCCTTCAGGTAGAGATGATAGCCGCGCTCCGTATCCAGCGGCACGCGCGCGCCCACCATCGCGGCGAACGGCTTCGAAAACGCACCCGCCGCGATCACCGCGCGGTCGTAGCGCACGCTGCCTTGGTCGGTCGTCACGGTCGGCGCGCCGTCCGCGCCGATCGCGACCTTGCGGATGGTCGCCTGCACGAACTTCCCGCCGCCCTGGCGGATCGCGGCGGCATAGGCCTGCGACAGCTTCAGGGGCGTGCTGGCGAAGCCCGAATCGGGCGAGAACACCGCATGGGTGTAGCGACGGTTGATGCCGGGCTCGAGCTGCCGCAGCTCGTCGGCGTTCAGCACGTCGATCTTGATGCCGTTCCTGCGCATCAGCGCCACGTCGCCCTCGGTGCCCGCCGCCTTGTCGGCGGGATAGACCTTGAGCCAGCCCACGCGCTTGACGACGCCTTCGATGCCGTGCCGGCGCATCAGCTTGTCGTGGGCGTCCAAAGCCTGGGTCACCAGCGGTTTCAGGTCGCGCGCGATCTGCTCGACCCGCGCGGGCGTGCTGGCGGCGAGGAACCGCAGCAGCCAAGGCAGCGCGCGCGGCAGGTAGGACCAGCGCATGCGCAGCACGGAATCGGGATCCAGCAGCATCTTGGGCGCGTCGCGCCAGATGCCGGGATAGGCGACCGGCGCGACGCCGCTGACGGAGATCACCCCGGCATTGCCGAAGGAGGTGCCGGTGCCCGGCTCCAGCCGGTCGATCAGCGTGACGCGGTGTCCGTCCTGCTGCAGCGTCAGTGCGGTCGCGAGGCCGACGATGCCCGCACCGATGATGGCGATGTCCTGGGGCGTAGCGGGGGCGGCTGCTTGGGTCATGAGAACCTGTCGATGGAGAAATGGCCGATCGGCGTGTCGGTCCGGCCGTCCAGCGCAAGCTCGGCAATGATCGCGCCGCAACCCGGGCCAAGCTGGAAGCCGTGCCCGGAATAGCCGAAGGAATGGATCAGTCCGGGCGTGGTGCGGCTGGGCCCGATCACCGGCACCTCGTCGGGCATGTAGCCCTCGATGCCGCCCCAGGTGCGGATGACGCGCGCGTGCCTCAGCGCCGGCACGCTCGCCGCGATCACGCGGCCGGCGCGCGCGGAGACTTCCATCACCGCGCGGGTGCGCCGCTGGACGCGGTCGGGCGTGCCGCGGCCGGCGCCGCCGAACACCACGTTGCCGCGCTCGACCTGGCGCATGTAGACGCCGTCGCCCTCGCCCATCAGCGCCGCGTTGGCGTTGAGGAAGAAGGGCAACGGCTCGGTCACGTTCATGTTGGGCGAGCGCGGCTCCTCGTCGACGGTCTCGCCGAACCACGCGGCGACGTCGCAGGCCCAGGCGCCGGCGGTGTTGACGAGGATGCGCGAACGGATCTTGAGGCCGTCGTCCGCCTCGACGAC
This sequence comes from Alphaproteobacteria bacterium, assembly GCA_020851015.1. Next base: position 20,209 of record JADZDN010000345.1, read on the forward strand.
AAACCCGGCGCCGTCGCGCGCCGCGCCGACGGCCTTGGTGTTCTCGCGGATATCGGCGCCGGCCTTGCGCGCCGCCCGCGCGAACAGCGGCGAGACGATGCGCGGATTGGCGTGGCCGTCCTCGGCCAGCAGCGAGCCGCCGATCACCCGCTCGCCAAGCCACGGATAGCGGTCGCGGATCGCGTTGCGGCCGAGTAGTTCGCTGTTGAGCCCGAATTCGCGCGCGCCCTTGGCCCAGTCCTCGAGCACCGCCATCTCGGCGTCCGAGCAGGCCAGGCGCAGATGGCCGGACTGCACGAACTCGCCGTCGTGGTCGATCAGCTCCTTCATCCGGCCCCACAGCGCGCGCGAGCGCCGGGCCAGCGGCAATTCGTCGAGATGGCGTCCCTGCTGGCGCACGCCGCCGAAATTGACCCCGCTGGCCTGCGCGCCGCACCGGCCGGATTCCAGCAGCACGACCGAGGCGCCGCGCCGGCGCAGATGCAGCGCGGTCGAGCAGCCATGAATGCCGCCGCCGATGATCGCCACGTCGGCGGTCAACGTCTCGCTCATCCCTCCACCATGCCATTCCCGCGGCGCGCGGTAAACCCGATCATCGGACAGGTGTGGCATGCGCCCGCCATTGCTATAGTCCGCGCCCCTGACGGAGGACACGAATGCCAGAGCCGGTAACGCGCACGCAGAAGGGCCGCATCGCCGTATTGACCATCGATAACCCGCCGGTCAACGGCCTGGGTGCCGAGGTGCGCAAGGGGCTGGACCGCGAGGTGCGCGCCGCGCTGGCGGACGCGAACACGTCCGCCATCGTCATCGCCGGCAGCGGCAAGATGCTGTCGGCCGGCGCCGACATCCGCGAGTTCGGCAAGCCGCAGCAGGAGCCGATCCTGCCCAAGGTGCTGACGGTGATCGAGGACGCGGGCAAGCCGGTGGTTGCCGCGATCCACGGCCATGCGCTGGGCGGCGGGCTGGAGCTGACGCTCGCCTGCCACTATCGCGTCGCCGCCGCCGGCACGCGCGTCGCCCTGCCGGAGGTGACGCTCGGCATCGTGCCCGGCGCGGGCGGGACGCAGCGCCTGCCGCGGCTGGCCGGCGTCAAGACGGCGCTCGGGCTGATGACCACCGGCGAGATGGTGCCGGTGAAGCGCGCCCAGGCGCTCGGCATCGTCGACGAGGTGGTCGATGGCGACGTGGTCGCGGCGGCGGTGAAATTCGCCGACGGCCTGCTGGCGACGGGCGCGAAGCCGCGGCGCACGCGCGATCGCGACGACAAGCTGGCCGAGGCGCGCGCGACGCCCAACTTGGTCGCCGAGTTCCGCCAGGGGCTGAAGCGCAGCGCGCGCGGCCAGGAATCGCCCTTCGCCGTGGTCGACTGCGTCGAAGCCGCGCTGGCGAAGCCGTTCGACGAGGCCATGGCGTTCGAGCGCGCGACCTTCCAGCGCCTGGTCGGATCGGACCAGGCGGCCGCCTTGCGCCACGCCTTCTTCGCCGAGCGCGAGGCGACGAAGATCAAGGACGTGCCCGAGGACACGCCGGCCGCGCCGATCAAGCGCGGCGCGGTGCTGGGCCTGGGCACGATGGGCGCGGGCATCGCGGTCTGCTTCGCCAATGCCGGCATTCCGGTGCGCGTGCTGGAATCCTCGCAGGACCTGCTCGACAAGGGGCTGGCGCGCATCCGCGGAACCTACGCCGGCATGGTCGAGCGCAAGCGCCTGGACCAGGCCGAGATGGACAGGCGCATGGGCTTGATCGCCGGCACCACGCAGATGGCCGACCTGCGGGACTGCGACGCGGTGGTCGAGGCGGTGTTCGAGGACATGGCGCTGAAGAAGGAGATCTTCGCCAAGCTCGATGCCGCCTGCCCTGGAGCCGCGATCCTTGCCACCAACACCTCGAGCCTCGACGTCGACGAAATCGCATCGGCGACGAAGCGGCCGGAGCGCGTGATCGGCATGCATTTCTTCAGCCCGGCGAACGTGATGCGCCTGGTCGAGACGGTGCGCGGCAAGGCCACGTCGCGCGCGACCATCGCCGCGACGATGGCGCTCAACAAGAAGCTGGGCAAGGTGGCCGCGCTGGTGGGGGTGTGCGACAGCTTCGTCGGCAACCGCATGTACTATGCCTATCAGCGCCAGGCGAATTTCTCGCTGGAGGAAGGCGCGCTGCCGCAGCAGGTCGACAAGGCGATGCAGGACTTCGGCTTCCCGATGGGCCCCTTCGCCACCGGCGACCTGGCCGGCGTCGATGTCGGCTGGCGCATCCGCAAGCAGCGCGCGGCCAGCCGCGCGGCGCAGGGTCTGCCGCCGGATCCGCGCCGCTACTCGCCGCTCGCCGACCGCATCGCCGAGATGGGGCGCCATGGCCAGAAGACGAGCGCCGGCTGGTACCGCTACGAGAAGGGCGGACGCGCCCCGATCCCCGACCCCGAGATCGAGAAGCTGATCCTCGCCGTCTCGGCCGAGAAGGGCATCGCCCGGCGCAGCTTCACCGACCAGGAGATCGTCGAGCGCTGCATGTTCCCGCTGGTCAACGAAGGCGCCAAGATCCTGGAGGAGGGAATCGCCCAGCGCGCCTCGGACATCGACGTGGTCTGGCTGTTCGGCTACGGCTTCCCCCGCTGGCGCGGCGGGCCGATGTTCTGGGCCGACCGCATCGGGCTCGACAAGGTGCATGCGGCGATGGCGAAGCTCTGCGAGAACGACCGCGACTGGTGCGAGCCGGCGCCGCTCCTGGCGAAACTCGCGCGCGAGGGCAAGAAGTTCGCCGAGGTGTAGACGCCGCCTTTCCAGGGGTGCCGATCGCCTCCAAGAAATGATTCGCCCCGTCGCGCCTTCCCTTGTGAGGGCGCGCGGCGCGCATTAGAATCGCGCGAAAATCGGGGGGAACGAGCGCTGGCCGCATGGTAACGATCGCGGGCCTGGTCCTGGGCGCGGCAGTGTCGGCCGTTCTGGCGCTGCCGCTGGTCCTGTGGCTCCAAAGCCGCGCCCGGCGGTTGGCCGCGGCGGGCGAGCGCCATGCGGGCGAAGCGACGCGGCTCTCGCATGATCTTGCGCATCTGAACGCCGTGCTGGCCGGTTCCGCCGACGGCTACATCGCCTGGACCCGGGACGACAGCGGCGAGTTCGTGTCGGCCACCCTGGCGACCCAGCTTGACCTGCCGGCCGAATGCGGGCTTGCCGAGCTCGTCGCGGCGCTCGCGCCCGACAGCCGCGTCGGGTTCGCCGACGCGGTTCGGCGGTTGCGCGGCGACGGCGCCGCCTTCTCGATGGTCGTGACCGCGGAAAAGGGCGAGAGCTTCCGCGCCATCGGCCGGCGCGCCGCCGGCGTCGACGCCAAGCTGCTGGTGGACGTGGTGTGGATGGTCGACCGCAGCGTCGATGCCGCCGTCGCCGCGCAGCTGCGCGAGGCCGCCACGGCAGTCGCCGCCGAGCGCGAGAAGAACCAGGGCACGCTGGACGCCGTGCCGGTGCCGATGTGGCGGCGCGACGGGGCGCTGGCGCTGGTATGGTGCAACGCCGCCTACGCCGCCGCGCTGGACAGCACTCCCGACCGGGCGATCGCCGACCAGCGCGAGCTGCTGCCCGGCGCCCATGGCGGCCGGGCCGTCGCGCAGCGCGCGCTGGCGTCGGGCAAGCCGGCCAGCGACGCGCGCCACGTGATCGTGTCGGGCGAGCGCAAGCGCGTCGAGATCACCGAGATCCCGGTGCCGGGCGGCGAGCTGATCGGCTTCGCGCGCGACGTGACGGAAGTCGAGGACGCCCGCGCCACCCTGTCGCGCCACATGGCCGCGCATGCCGAGGTGCTGGAAAGCCTGGCCTCGGCCATCGCCATCTACGCGGCCGATACGCGGCTGATCTTCTTCAACAACTCCTTCGCGCGGCTGTGGCGGCTGGAGGCGGCGTGGCTCGGCACCAAGCCCACGATCGGCGAGGTTCTGGACGCGATGCGCGACCGCCGCCGCCTGCCGGAATACGTCGATTTCCGCGCCTTCAAGGCCGATACGACGCGCATGTTCACCACGCTGATCGATCCGCGCGACGACCTGATGCATCTGCCGGACGACACCACGCTGCGCACGCTGGTCGCGCCGCACCCGCTGGGCGGGCTGATGTTCCTCTACGAGGACGTGACCGACCGCCTGGTGCTCGAGCGCTCGTACAACACGCTGACCGAGGTGCAGCGCGAGACGCTGAACAACCTGCACGAGGGCGTGGCGGTGTTCGGCGGCGACGGGCGGCTGCGCCTCAGCAATCCGGAGTTCGCGCGGCTGTGGGACCTGACGCCGGACGACCTGGCCGACAACCCGCACGTGGCCGACCTGGCGGACAAGATCCGCGGCCTGTTCCCCCGCGAGGAGGACTGGACCGAGCTGAAGTCGCAGATCATCGCGCGCGTGACCGAGCCGGAATCGCGCGCCGGCCGCATCGAGCGCAGCGACCAGAAGGTGATCGACTACGCCGTCACGCCGCTGCCCGACGGCGCGGCGCTGCTGACCTACATCGACGTCACGGACCGCCTGCGCGTCGAGCGCGCGCTGCGCGAGCGCAACATGGCGCTGGAGGCGGCCGACCGCCTGAAGACCGAATTCATCGCCAACGTGTCGTACGAGCTGCGCACGCCGCTCAACGCCATCATCGGTTTCACCGAGATTCTGGGCAACGAGTTCTTCGGCGCATTGAACGACCGGCAGAAGGAATACACGCGCAGCATCCTGCAGTCCTCGCACAACCTCCGGAATCTCATCAACGACATCCTGGACCTGGCGACGATCGAGGCCGGCTACATGGAGCTGGAGCTGGCGCCGGTGGACATCGGCACGCTGCTGAACGGCGTGCTGCAGTTGACCCGCGAGCGAGCGCGCGAGCGCGACCTGGCCATCGCGGTCGATTGCCCGCCCGATATCGGCGCGATGTCGGGCGACGAGCGGCGGCTGAAGCAGGCGCTCTATAACCTGGTCAGCAACGCGGTCAAGTTCACCCCGACCGGCGGCCGCATCACGCTGAAGGCCACGCGCGAGCAGGACGGCGTCGCGCTCAGCGTGATCGACACCGGGATCGGCATCGCACGCGAGGACCATGAGCGCGTGTTCGAGCGCTTCGAGCGCGGACCCGGCCAGGGTCGCCAGGCCGGCGCCGGCCTGGGGCTGGCGCTGGTCAAGAGCCTGATCGAGCTGCACGGCGGCTCGGTCGCGATCGATTCGGCCCGCGGCGCCGGCACGACGGTCGTGTGCCATCTGCCGGCCAAGGCGCTGCTGCGCGCTACTCCGGCTTCGGCATCGGCGGCGCCAGGAGCTGGGGGTCCAGCCGCGTCTCAAACAGGTTGAGGCCCCAGTGCAGATGCGGGCCGGTGGCCCGCCCGGTCGCGCCCGCCCGGCCGATCGGGTCGCCGCGGCGGATGCGCTGGCCGTCCCTGGCCGCGACCTCGGACAGGTGCATGAAAACCGAGCTCAGCCCATGGCCGTGGTCGAGGATCACGGTCCAGCCGGTGAGGTAGAGGTCGGCGATCATCGTCACCATGCCGTCGGCCGGCGCCACGATCGGCGTGCCCGTGGGCACCGCGATGTCGACGCCGTAGTGCGGCGCGCGGGGCTGGCCGTTGAGGATGCGCTGGCTGCCGTAGACCCCGCTGATCGGGCCGGTCACCGGCCACAGGAACCCCGCCAGGAAATCGGTGCGCGCGTCGTCGCGCCGGCGCACCGCGCGCACCATCGCGCCCTCCGCCTTGATGCGCTCCAGCAGCTCGGGCGGCGGGGTCACCATCCGCTCCGGCAACCCGTCGACGCGCTGGATGTCGAACTTGCGCGGCGCCACGTCAAGCACCTTGGTCTCGCGCCCGCCATCGGGCAGGACGATCTCGACCGTGGCCTTGACCGCCTCGCGCCCGAACCCGGCCAGGAACACGCCCTGGGGCGACACCCTGACCGGCACGCCATCGACCGCCACCTTGCTGCCCCGCGCCACATGCCCCTCGACGAGCCCGCCCTGGGTCAGCGCACCCGTAAAGGTCACGGGGTCGGCGTGGGCAAGGGTCGATGCAAAGAGTCCGCCGGACAAAACGAGCGCCAATACGCGTGCAGTGCATCTTACTTTGTCCCCCCTGCCCTTGCGGGAGGGGGTTAGGGGGAGGGGGTTCCCCAGGCGTCTCCGAATTCGATGTTGGGTCGGCCGCCGCAATTCTTCTCGCGCGCTGCCCAGCGCGGCCCCCTCCCCCTTGCCCCCTCCCGCAAGGGGAGGGGGGACCGATTGAGAAGTGCCGCTCTCCACGTTCACAGCAGCGAGCCTTGCGACCCGTCGGTGGGCGGCTTGCGTGGCGGCCGCGCCGGTGCGGCGGAGCTGCCCGAGACCGTGGCCGCCACTTCGCCGTCGTGGAAGCGCATGGCCAAGGGCTGGCCGGGCCTGGTCTGGGCGGCCGCGGTGACGGGCTTGCCCTGGGCATCACGCACCAGCACGAAGCCGCGTTCCAGCACGCGCTCGTAGGAATAGCTCTCCAGCAGGCCGGACAGCGCGTCGAAGCGGTGGCGCGCGTGAACCAGGGCGCGGCCGCCCGCCGCCGCCATGCGCTGAACAAGTTCGGTCGCGCGGCGATCGCCTTCATCGAAACGCCGGGCCAGAAGCGCGGGGCGCAGCCGCGCCATGGTCGCGTCGGCGACGCGGCGCGCGGACGCCAGCGTCGCCTCGGGCCGGGGCAGCGCCGCCCAGCCATGCGCCACGCGCCGCGCGCGGTCGTCGACCAGCACGCGCAGCGCGTTGCCCATGCGCTCGGACCACCCGTCCAGGCGCTGCGTGCGCTCCTCGATCGCCTGCTGCGGGCGCGGCAGGGCGCGCGCCAGGTCGTCGACGCGCAGGCGCCGGTCGGCGATCACGCGGCCCGCGCAGGCGACCAGCCGGCGCTCCTGTTTAAGAAGCTCGGCCAGCAGCTCGGCGCGCACCGGCACGGCCATCTCGGCCGCCGCCGTGGGCGTCGGGGCGCGACGGTCCGACGCGAAGTCGATCAGGGTCGTGTCGGTTTCATGCCCCACGGCGGAGATCAGCGGAATCGCGCTGGCGGCCGCCGCGCGGACCACGATCTCCTCGTTGAAGGCCCACAGGTCCTCCAGGCTGCCGCCGCCGCGCGCGACGATCAGAAGGTCGGGCCGCAGCACCTTGCCCCCACGGTGGAGCCGGTTGAAGCCCTCGATCGCCGCCGCCACCTGCGCTGCCGCGCCCTCGCCCTGCACCAGCACGGGCCAGACCAGCACATGGCGCGGGAAGCGCTCGGCCAGGCGGTGCAGTATGTCGCGGATAACCGCGCCGGTGGGCGAGGTCACGACCCCGATCACGTCGGGCAGGTAGGGCAGCTTCTTCTTGCGGTCCTGGTCGAACAGGCCCTCGGCGGCGAGCTTCTTGCGCCGGTCCTCCAGAAGCTTCAGCAGCGCGCCCTCGCCCGACAGCTCGATCGATTCGATCACGAGTTGGTAACGCGAGCGCTCCATGTAGGTCGTGAGCCGGCCGACGCAGATCACCTCCATCCCGTCCTCGGGCCTGAGCGCCAGCCGCCCGACGGTGCCACGCCAGCACACGGCGTCCATGTTGGCCTCGGCATCCTTGAGGCACAGGTAGAGATGGCCCGATGCGGCGCGCTTCAGCCCGGAGATCTCGCCGCGCACGCGCACGCGGCCATAGGCGTCCTCGACCGTGCGCTTCAGCGCGCGCGACAGTTCGCTGACGGTGAACTCCGGCAGGTTCGAGCCGACCAGGCCGGCGGCGTCGATCGAGGCTTGCGTTGCCATCGCCGCATGATACACGGAGGCGGCCATCGTTGAACCGGGGTCTTGGGGGTCGGGATTGCGCATCCTGGTGATCGGATCGGGCGGGCGCGAGCATGCCCTTTGCTGGGCGATCGCCGCCTCGCCGCTGTGCGACAAGCTCTATTGCGCGCCGGGCAACCCCGGCATCGCCGAGGAGGCCGAGCTGGTCGCGATCGGTGCGATGGAGCTGGACCGGATCATCGAATTCGCCCGCGAGAAAGCGATCGACCTGGTGGTCGTGGGGCCCGAGCCGCCGCTGGTCGCCGGGCTGGTAGACAAGCTGGACGCCGCCGGCATCAAGGCTTTCGGGCCGCGCGCGGCCGCCGCCGCGCTGGAAGGATCGAAAGGCTTCACCAAGGATTTCTGCGCGCGCAACGCGATCCCGACCGCCGCCTACCAGCGCTTCAGCGATGCCGGGAAGGCGGGCGACTACATCCGGCGGAAGGGTGCACCGATCGTGGTCAAGGCCGACGGGCTGGCCGCCGGCAAGGGCGTCACGGTCGCGCACACGGTCGAGCAGGCGATCGCGGCGGTCGGCGACGCGCTGGTCGGCGGGCGGTTCGGCAGCGCCGGCGCCTCGGTCGTGGTCGAGGAGTTCCTGGAAGGCGAGATCGCCAGCTTCTTCGCGCTGATCGACGGCGTCGACGTGCTGCCCTTGCAATCCGTGCAGGACCACAAGGCGGTGGGCGACGGCGAGCCCGGGCCCAACACCGGCGGCATGGGCGCCTACGCGCCGGTCGCGTCGATGACGCCGGCGATGGAGCAGCAGGTGATGGACCGCATCGTCCGCCCGACGGTGCACGCGATGGCCGCCGAGGGCGCGCCCTATAAGGGCGTGCTGTTCACCGAGCTGATGATCTGCAAGGACGGGCCGAAGCTGATCGAGTTCAACGTGCGCTTCGGCGATCCCGAGTGCCAGGTGCTGATGATGCGCCTGAAGTCCGATCTGGTGCCGGCCCTGGTCGCGGCCTGCGACGGCGAGCTGAAATCCTTCGACCTGCGCTGGCACGCCGACGCGGTGCTGACCGTCGTCCTGGCCGCCAAGGGCTATCCCGACACGCCCCAGGCCGGCGGCAGGATCGGCGGGCTGGAGCGGGCCGCCCTTCCCGGCGTGAAAATCTTCCACGCCGGCACCAAGACGGACCCGACCGGGCGGCTGGTTGCCGCCGGCGGGCGCGTCTTGAATGTGACAGCGCGGGCACCCGACGTGGCCCGGGCCCAGGCCCGCGCCTATGAAGCAGTTGATCTTATTGATTTCCCTGATGGTTTCTGCCGCCGCGATATTGGCTGGCGGGCCGTGCCGCGAACGGCCGGCTAAGCGAATCGTTAACCATGGCGGGGTGACACTGCGGTCAAGCAAAGGGCCAGCCTGGCATGACCGCATCCGTCGCCATTTCTATCGAACAGCAGCTGCGCCAGGAGCGCGACCGCTTCATCGCGTTCGCCTTCTGCGGCAACGACATGCTGATGGAACTGGACGCCGAGGGCCACATCCGCTTCGCGGCCGGCGCCACCGAGCTTCTGGCCGGCGCCGCCGGCAGCGCGCTGCTCGGCCGCCCGTTCATCGACCTGGTGGCGGACGCGGACCGTCCGATCGTCGGCGCGCTTGTCGCCGCCGCCGCGCTGGGCGGCAAGCGCTTCGACGACGCGCCGTTCGCATTGTCGCCCCCGGGGCGCGACGCCGTGAAGGTCGAGGCGACCGGCTTCGCTGTCCCGCAGCTCAAGGGCAACTGCTTCCTGGCCGTGCGCCGCGCCCGCCCGCCCAAGGCGGCGCCGACACCGCCGGTCGCGCCATCCCAGTCCCCCGCCACCGAGGTATTGGAGGCGCGCAAGCTCATCGAAGGGCGCAAGTTCGACATCGCCTTCCAGCCGGTCGTCTCGCTGGACACCGGCGCCTTCCATCACCTGGAGGCGCTGCTGCGCCTGCCTTCCGGCCAGTCGCCCGCGCAGTTCATCCATTTGGCCGAGGCTAACGGCTTCATCGCCGATCTCGACCTGGCGATCACCAAGGAGACCGTCTCCCGCCTGATCGCCGTCGGCGAGAAGGGCCGGCCGACCAGCGTCGCCATCAACCTGTCCGGCCGCTCGCTGTCCACGCCCGGCTTCGCAGCGCGGCTGAACGAGGTGCTAAGCGTGCGGCGCACCTTGAGCCAGCTGGTGATCCTGGAGATCACCGACAGCGGCGCGATCGCCGACCTGCGCGCGGTCAACGAATTCATCCAGTCGATGCGCGCGACCGGCTTCAAGGTCACGCTCGACGATTTCGGCGCGCGGGGCGCCGCCTTCGAGCAGCTGCGCCAGATGGATGTCGACTACATCAAGATCGACGGCAGCTTCATCCGCGAAGCGCGCAAGAACGACCGCGGCAAGGCCTTCGTGGTCGCCATGACCGGGCTGTGCCGCGCGCTGGGGGTCACGGCGATCGCCGAGCAGGTGGAAGACCCGGCGACGATCGACTTCCTGCGGGAATGCGGCGTCAGCTATGGCCAGGGCTACCTGTTCGGCCGGCCGATGGCCGACGCCGACCTTCTGGTCGGCGAGTCGATGAGCCAGATCCGCTGGCGGCGCAGCAATGCCGAGATCATGAGCTACTACGGCATCGAGCGCGCCTAGCGGCGCTGCTGGAAGAATTCCCGCAGCAGCAGGCCGGCGGCGACGTCGGCGATCCCGCCATAGACCTCGGGCCGGTGGTTGCAGGTCGCCTGCTGGAAAATACGCGGCCCGTGCTCGACCCCGCCGCCCTTCGGATCGCCGGCACCGTAGTAGAGCCGGCGGATGCGCGCGAAGGCGATCGCCTGGGCGCACATCGGACAGGGCTCCAAGGTCACGTAGAGATCGCAGTCCGGCAGGCGCGGCGCGCCCGCCTGCGCCGCGGCGGCGCGCAGCGCCAGCAGCTCGGCATGGGCGGTCGGATCGCGATCGGCCTCGACCCGGTTGTGCGCGGCGGCCAGCACCCGGCCGCTGGCGGCATCCACCACCACCGCGCCGACCGGCACCTCGCCCATCGCCGCCGCCTTCGCCGCCTCGGCGAGCGCCAGGTCGATGAATGAATTGCTCTTGGCGACCATCGGGCGACACTGGCTGCGGTAGCGATGCCGGTCAAGAGCGCCAAGTCATTGATTTGGCGTCCGCTGGGCCCTATTTTAGACTGCATGTCCCTGCCCATCATCGGCCTGACGCTCGATGCCGAGAAGCCCGGCGGCTATTCCAAGTTTCCCTGGTATGCCGTGCGCGAGAACTATTGCGCGGCGGTGGCGCGCGCCGGCGGGCTGCCGATCCTGCTGCCGCACGAGCCCGAGCAGGCGGCGGCCTACCTTGACACGATCGACGGGCTGATCGTCACCGGCGGCGCCTTCGACGTCGATCCGGCGATCTTCGGCGCCAGCGAGCGCCATGCCAGGGTCACGACCAAGGACCGCCGCACCGCCTTCGAGCTGGCGGTGACGCGCGGCGCGCTGGAGCGCGACACGCCGGTGCTCGGCATCTGCGGCGGACAGCAGCTTCTGCATGTCGTGCTGGGCGGCAAGCTGATCCAGCACATCCCCGACGAGGTGCCCGGCGCGCTGGCGCACGAGCAGCCCAACCCCCGCGACCAGGCCGGGCACGAGGTCGCGGTCAAGCCGGGCACGCTGCTGCACCGCGTGGTGGGGGCCGAGCGCCTGCCGGTCAACAGCGCGCATCACCAGGCGGCCAAGGACGAGCCGGCCGGCGTGATCGTCAACGCGCGCGCGCCGGATGGCGTGATCGAGGGCATGGAGGCGCCGCGCTACCGCTTCTGCCTGGGCGTGCAGTGGCATCCCGAATTCTCGATCTCCGCCGGCGACGACCGCATCTTCGACGCCCTCATCGCCGCCAGCCGCTGACGGCGGCAAGGGTCCGGACGCCGCCATGGACGCTCCCCAGCGCGTCGCCAAGCTGATCGCCCGCGCCGGCCTGTGCTCGCGCCGCGATGCCGAGCGGCTGATCGTCGAGGGCCGCGTCAAGCTGGACCACAAGGTCCTGACCACCCCGGCCGTCGTCGTGGACGACCCGCGCCGCATCCTGGTCGACGGAAGGCCGCTGCCGGCGCGCGAGCGCACGCGGCTGTGGCGCTACCACAAGCCCGCTGGGCTGGTGACCACCGCGCGCGATCCCGAGGGGCGGCCCACCGTGTTCGACCGCCTGCCCGAGGGCCTGCCGCGCGTGGTGACGGTCGGCCGGCTCGACCTCACCTCCGAGGGATTGCTGCTGCTGACCAATGACGGCGCGCTGGCGCGCCACCTGGAACTGCCATCGACCGGCTGGGTCCGGCGCTACCGGGTGCGCGTGCATGGGCCGGTCGACCCTGCGAGGCTGGCGGCGCTGGCGGAGGGCACGGTGGTCGACGGCGTGCGCTACGGGCCGGTCGAGGCGCGGCTGGAGCGCGAGAAAGGCGAGAATGCCTGGCTGACCATGGGCCTCAGCGAGGGCCGCAACCGCGAAGTGCGGCGGCTGTGCGAATCCATGGGGCTGAAGGTCAGCCGGCTGATCCGCATCGCCTATGGACCGTTCCAGCTCGGCCTGCTGGCGCGCGGCGAGGTGGAGGAAGTGCCGGCCCGCGTGCTGCGCGACCAGGTCGGCCAGGAATTCGGCAAGGCGGCCGAGGCCCACCCACCCCCGCGCGACGGCGACGGCGCGAAACGCCGGCGGGGCGGCGCGCATGCGCATCATCGCCGGTAGGCATCGCGGCCGCGCGCTGACGGCGCCGGAGGGGCTCGCGGTCAGGCCGACCGCCGACCGCGCGCGCCAGGCCGTGTTCGACATGCTGGCGCACGGGCCCGAGACCGCCGGCCGGCTCCTGCCCGAGGCCACCGTGCTGGACGCCTTCGCCGGCACCGGCGCGATGGGGATCGAAGCCCTGTCGCGCGGCGCGGCGCGCGCCTGGTTCATCGAGAAGGATCCCGTCGCCTTCGCCGCCATCCGGGCCAATCTCGGCCGGATCGGCGAGATCGCGCGCGCCAAGGTGATCCGCGCCGACGCCCTTGCCCCGCCCCCAGCCGAGATGCCGGTCACGCTGGCCTTTCTCGACCCGCCCTATGGCCAGAATCGCTGCGCCCCGGCGCTGGAGGCCCTGGCGGCGAAGAACTGGTTCGCCGAGGACGCGGTGATCGTTGTGGAGCACGCCGCGGACGATCCGGTCACGCCCCCGCCCGCGTTCCATCCCTTCGACGCGCGCCGCCACGGAAAGGCGCATTTCCTGCTGCTGCGCTACCGGCGCGGCTAGGCAGGCCCCCGGCCGCAAAGCGCGTTGATGTCGTCCCAGGCGTAGACGATGTTGCGCGAGCGCCAGACCGGACCGGAGTCGGTATAGCTGCCGATGGCGCGCCCGCCCAGCGCCGCATAGAAAGCGATCGCCGGCGCATTGCCTTCGACCACGCCCAGCGCGACCGCCTTGTGCCCGGTTGCCGCGAGGACCGCGGCGAGTTCGGTCATCAGGCGCCGGCCGGCGCCGCGGCGCTGGAACGCGTCGTCGACATAGAGATACTTGATCTCGGCCCGGCCGCCGAAGGCGCGATGCCCTGCCGGCCCGGCAAGGCCGAAACCCGCCAGACGGCCGTCCATTGTGGCCACCAGCGCCACCTGGTCCGGCGCAGGCTTCGAGAGGATATCGACCCAGCGCGCCAGACGCGCCGCCTCGTCCAGCGCCGCGATCGCTTCCGGCGGCGCAAGACCGCGATAGGTCCTGCGCCAAACCGCGGCATGGGTGCGCGCGATCGACGGAGCATCGGAGAGTGTTGCCGGTCTGATCTGCATTTTCCGGTCATGCCGATCGGTTGGAACCGCAGCCTCGAATTGCCGTGATGGCGAGCCCCGGTCAAGCCAGCCGCGCGCGCGAGGCGCGCATGAATTTGAGCCAAGTTGCGTCCGTCAAGCCGGCGTGAGCAGTCACAAGAATCTCACGAGCCGGCTCGGCGCGCGTCCTCTACCGTCTCGCATGCGGAAAACTCTCCCCAGCGCCGCGGCCCCCTTGCCGGTCGAAATCGATCCGATGCCCAAAGCGACGTCCGAACCGATCGCGCCGTCCGGCGCGGGCAGCCGTTTCACGCTGCACTACATCGGCCACGAGGCCGTGCTGTTCGACGCCGTCGCCCAGCGGCTCTATGCGCTGAACGGGACGGCCGCGTACATCTGGACCTGCTTCGAACAGTCGATGAGCCCGCAGGAGATCGCCGACCGCCTGTGCAGCACGTTCGGCTTCGCGCCCACCGTGTCGCAGGCGCATGTCCGGGACGTGACGGCGGCGTGGCACGACCTGAGCCTGGTCGCGCGGCCGGCGCCGCCGAGCGGATCGCCGCTGGCCGCCCTGCGCCGCGATGGGGCGATCGGGTCGCCGTCGCGCGCCGTGCGGCGTCCCGACGGCGAGCCTGCGTTCGAGACCACCATCCGGCTGCTCGACTCCGTCTTCCGGCTTCGCCTTTGGCCGGCCGCGCCCGCCGCCGAGATGGCGCGCACCCTGGCGATGGTCGCCGCATCGGGCGATGGCGGGAGTGCGATCGGCGTCGACGTCGCGGAGGGCGACGAGGGATTCGCCGTGGTGGCGGGCGGCGCAATACTCGACCGCTGCCGGCGACCCGACCAGGTGCTGCCGATGGTCACGGCCCGCCTGACCGAGCTGGCGCTGCACCGAAGCAGCGATCTCTTCGCCTTGCACGCGGCGGCGGTCAGCCGCGACGGGCGCGGCCTGCTGCTGCCGGGGGAAACCGGTTGCGGCAAGAGCACGCTGGCGGCCGCGCTGGCGGCCGAGGGCCTGTCCTTCCTGGGCGACGATACGATCGTGCTCGCCCGCGACCTGGCGCGGGTCCGGCCGATCGCGCT
>JADZDN010000346.1 GCA_020851015.1 Alphaproteobacteria bacterium
GTCGACGGCGCCGGCAAGAAGAAGGACATCGAGGGCCGCGTCGCCCAGATCCGCGCGCAGATCGAGGAGACGACCTCGGACTACGACCGCGAGAAGCTGCAGGAGCGGCTGGCGAAGCTGGCCGGCGGCGTGGCGGTGATCCGCGTCGGCGGCGCCACCGAGATCGAGGTGAAGGAGCGCAAGGACCGCGTCGACGACGCGATGCACGCGACCCGCGCCGCTGTGGAGGAAGGCATCGTTCCCGGCGGCGGATCGGCGCTGGTCTATGCGATCAAGTCGCTGGAGCGCATCAAGCCGTCCAACGACGACCAGCGCACGGGCATCGAGATCGTGCGCAAGGCGCTGAGCGCGCCGGCGCGCCAGATCGCCGAGAACGCCGGCACCGACGGTTCGATCGTGGTCGGCAAGCTCTCGGAGTCCAAGGACGCGACCTACGGCTTCGACGCGCAGCGCGGCGAATACACCAACATGGTCAAGGCCGGCATCATCGACCCGACCAAGGTGGTGCGCACCGCGCTGCAGGACGCAGCCTCGATCGCGGGCCTCTTGATCACGACCGAGGCGATGGTCGCCGAGAAGCCCGAGAAGAAGGCCGCCCCGATGCCGGGCGGCGGCGGCATGGGCGACATGGACTTCTAGACGTCACTCGCCCAGGCGTTCCTTATCCTTCGAGACGGCGCTTTGCGCCTCCTCAGGATGACGCGGTTGGCAAGGCGCCAACGATACGCGTCGTCCTGAGGAGCGAGCGCAAGCGAGCGTCTCGAAGGATGAATTCCCCCAAAGACGCACTCCGCACGCTCACCCCCGCGCGCGGGGATGCGCGCGCGCGAAGGCGGCCATCAGGGAGGCCGTGTCGACATCGGCGTAGCGCTGGGTCGTGGACAGCGAGGCGTGGCCCAGCAGCTCCTGGATCGCACGCAGGTCGCCGCCGCCCGACAGCAGGTGGGTGGCGAAGCGGTGGCGCAGTTTGTGCGGCGTGGCGCTGTCGGGCAGCCCGATCCGCGCGCGCAACATCCGCATGCGCTTCTGCACCACGCCGGGGTTGAGCCGCTTGCCGCGCGCGCCGATGAACAGCGGCGCCGTCCGGCCGCCGGCCGGACAAGCGGCGAGATAGGCGTCGATCGCCTCGCGCACCGCCGGCAGCACCGGCACGATGCGCTCCTTGCCGCCCTTGCCCAGCACGCGCAGTGTCTCCCCCAGCGGCAGCGCGTCGCGGTCGAGCGCCAGCGCCTCGCCGATGCGCAGGCCGCAGCCGTAGAGCAGGGTAAACAGGGCCGTGTCGCGCGCGCCGATCCACGGCGCCCGCTCGTCGTCCCCCTCGTCGATCAGCGCCGCCGCCTCGTCGGCCGCCAGCGGCTTGGGCGCGCTGCGCGGCAGGCGCGGCGCGCGGATCTGCGCCAGCGCGTGGCTGCGCGCGACACCCTGGCGGTCGAGCCAGCGGAACAGGCCGCGCAGCGCCGACAAGGCCCGGGCGTTCGACACGTTGGCGACGCCGCGTCCGCGCCGCGCCGCCAGGAAGGCGCGGAAATCGGCCGGCGTCAGTCCTTCGAGGATCGCGATCGTCGGCGTCGCGCCGTGATGCGATGCCACGAACTGGAGGACCTGCGAGACGTCGTCGCGATAGGCGGCGACGGTGTGGGACGCCGCGCGCCGCTCGGCCTCGAGCCAGTCGAGCCACGCGCAGACCGCGCGGCCCAGCGCGGCGTCGACTACTCCGGCAAATCCAGCCATGAGCGGATCGACAGCGCCAGCACCCCGGCAAGGAAGCCGAGCAGCTCGGTCGCCTGGGTCGGATTGAACGTGTCGGGCAGGCGCGAGCCCAGCGCCAGCATGCCGGGCGGGGTGCGCGGGCTGATCTTGAGCCGCGCGTAGCCCGCCGAGCGCACCAGCGACGCCCCGCCGCCGAACACCCCGGCGTCGCCCAGCGCGTTGTCCACCAGCGCCACGTCGCGGCCCTTGCCGACCAGGTGGTCGACCTCGCCGGGATCGAGGATTCGCACGCCGCGCGGCGGGGCGGGGCCCACGTCGCCCTCGACCGCCTCGACGCACAGCGCCACCACGTCGACGTCCAGGATCTGCGCCATGTCCTGGGTCACGACATGGATCAGGTGCTCGAAGCTGGGCGATTCCAGCAGCGCCAGCACGCAGGCGTGCACGCGGCTGGTCGAGTTCATGTTGCCGCGCGTGGTCTGGATCAGCGAGCGCTGCGTGTCCTTGAGCTGCGTCACCTCGCCGCGCAGCCGCTCCAGCATCGCGTGCTGCAGGTCGATGACCCCGTCGCCATGCGCGCGTTTGGGCGGGCTCAGCGCGCCGAACAATTCGGGGTGCCGGTTGAGGAAGTCGGGATGCATCTTGAGGAAGCGCAGCACGTCGGCTTCGCTGGGCACGGCGGCGAGCATCGCGGCGGCTTCAGTTCCATCACGCAATGGCGCCACTCCTACTCGGCCGCCTTGGCGGCGCCGTCCTCGGCGCCCAGGATCGACTGCCCGGTCTTCTTCCAGTCCGCCAGGAAGGCCGCCAGGCCCTTGTCGGTCAAGGGGTGGGCGAACATCTGGCGCAGCACCGCGGGCGGCAGGGTCGCGACATGCGCGCCCATCTTCGCCGCCTCAACGACGTGCAGCGGCCCGCGGACCGAGGCCACCAGCACCTCGGTGCGGATGGTCGGGTAGGCCTTGTAGATCGCCACGATCTCGCGGATCAGGCCCATGCCGTCGGCGGCGATGTCGTCCAGCCGCCCCACGAAGGGCGAGATGAACGCGGCACCGGCCTTGGCGGCCAGGATCGCCTGGGCGGCCGAGAAGCACAGCGTCACGTTGACCATGATGCCGTCGCCGCTCAGCGCCTTGCAGGTCTTGAGCCCGTCCGGCGTCAGCGGCACCTTGACCGCGATGTTCTTGGCGATCTTCGCCAGCTTCTGGCCTTCCTTCAGCATCGTGGCGTGGTCGGTCGCCGTCACCTCGGCGCTGACCGGGCCGGGCACGATCTTGGCGATCTCGCGCACCGTGGTGATGAAGTCCCTGCCGGTCTTGGCGACCAGCGAGGGATTGGTGGTGACGCCGTCGACCAGGCCGGTCGCGGCCAGGTCGCGGATCTCGTTCACGTCCGCCGTGTCGATGAAGAATTTCATCGCAGTCGCCTCGCATCGCTTGTTGGTGGGTCGGGCGCGGACCCTATATGGTCGGCGCGGCTTACCCTATTGCCATGGCCGGA
>JADZDN010000347.1 GCA_020851015.1 Alphaproteobacteria bacterium
GAAGAACATCACCTCCGACGCGATGAACAGCACCATGCCGTAGCGGTGATGCAGCTGCACGACCGGGGTGTGGTTGCCCTTGAAGGTCGCCTCGTTGATGACGTCGCGCCACCACACCCAGAAGGTGAACAGAAGCCCGATCAGCCCCGGCACGATGGTCCAGGCGCCGAGCGACTTCAGCAGCCCCTCCAAGCCCTTGCCCAGCATGTCCGGGTGCATGTAGAGCACCGCGCCCATGAACATGGTGCCGGCCGAAGCCGCGCCGACGGCGGGCCAGGGGCTGGGATCGACCAGGTGGTAGGGGTGCTTCGGCGCGGCGTGGCCGTGCGTGTCGGCGGTCATGTGACTACTCCTGACCTTGAACTGTCTGGGGGCGCACGGTTCCCTCACCCGGCTCGCTTGCGCGAGCCACCCTCTCCCGACGGGAGAGGGGATTCTGCGCTTCGCCCTCTCCCGACGGGAGAGGGAGGGACCCGACGCGGAGCATCGGGAGGGTGAGGGAAGCGGCGGTGCGCGCCGGCGGCTGCTCCTTGGCGCGGTAGAACGTGTAGCTGAGCGTTATCGTGTTCACGTCGCCCATGTTCGGGTCCTTCGCCATGTCGGGATCGACGAAGAAGCTGACGCCCATGTCGATCGACTGGCCCGGCGCCAGCGTCTGCTCGGTGAAGCAGAAGCAGGCGGTCTTGTCGAAATAGGCGCCGGCCTTGTCGGGCGTGACGTTGAAGGTGGCGGTGCCGGTGATCGTCTGGCTCGACAGGTTGCGCGCGGTGTAGAAGGCGAGCGTCGGCTCGCCCAACTTGACCGCCACCTGGCGCTGGACCGGCTTGAACTCCCAGGCGAGGCCGGGATCGGTGTCGGCATTGAATCGCACCGTCACGACGCGGTCGAGCACCGTGTCGGGCGCGCGGTCGGCGCGCACCGTGGCGCCGCCGAACCCGGTCACCTGGCAGAACATGCGGTAGAACGGCGCCGAGGCGAAGGAGAGGACGACCATCAGTCCCACCGTGCCGACGCACCATCCCATCACGCGCCGGTTGCGCGCCTTCAGCGCCGCGCCGCGGCCGGATGCGGCCCTATCCATGATGGCCGAATCGCACGATGGTGATGAAGTAGAACAGCACCGCCAGCGCGACCAGCAGGAGGGCCAGCGCCCAGTTCTTGCGGCGCTGGCGATGGCGCGCGGCGCGCTGGGCGTCGGCGGAGGGCGCGATGGCAGCGGGTGCGATGGCGGCGGGTGCGACAGCAGCGGGCGGGACCGGATCCTTGATGTCCATGACGATGCTCACGCCCGTGTCCTTCGCGCTCAGGCCCCGGCCGCGCGGTCGGCCATCATGGCCGCGAACAGCACGAACAGGTAGAGGATCGAGAAGCCGAACACGGCCATCGCCGTCCGGTTGGCGCGGTCGGCGATCAGGCGCAGGGCGATGGCGACGAAGGCCAGGCCCATCGCCGCGGCCACCGCGGCGTAGCGCAGCCCGGCGACGCCGAGGAAATAGGGACCGAGCGAGATCGGCAGCAGCAGCACGGCGTAGACCAGCATCTGGCGCTTGGTCGTGCGGTCGCCGGCCACCACCGGCAGCATCGGCACGCCGGCGCGCGCGTAGTCCTGGTTCTTGACCAGCGCCAGCGCCCAGAAATGCGGCGGCGTCCACATGAAGATCAGCGCGAACAGCGCCAGCGACGCCAGGCTCACCTCGCCCGTCGCCGCGGCCCAGCCGATCATCGGCGGGAAGGCGCCGGCGGCGCCGCCGATCACGATGTTCTGCGGCGTGCGCCGCTTCAGCCAGATCGTGTAGACGAAGACGTAGAACCCGATCGCCAGCGCCAGCAGCGTCGCCGCCGCGTAGTTGACCGCCAGCCCCATCACCATCACCGCGAACAGCGCCAGCGTGACGCCGAAGCCCAGCGCCTCGGCCGGATCGACGCGGCCGGCGGGCAGCGGGCGGCCGCGCGTACGGGTCATCACCGCGTCGATATCGCGGTCGTACCACATGTTGATCGCGCCGGCGGCGCCGGCGGCGACGGCGATGCACAGCACCGCCACCGCCGCGAGGAAGGGATGCATCGCGCCGGGCGCGACGTAGAGCCCGGCGAAGCCCGAGAACACCACCAGCGACATCACGCGCGGCTTCAGCAGCTGCACGAAGTCGCCGACGCTGGCCTCGGTGCCGGCGCCCGCCAGGACGCCGGCCGGGCCGGGAGAGGTCGCGCTCATGCCGACGCCCGCCTAGCCGCCTAGTGCCCCGCGGCCGGGCCGATGCGCGGCAGCTCGTCGAAGCTGTGGAACGGCGGCGGGCTGGTCAGCGTCCACTCCAGCGTCGTCGCCCCCTGCCCCCAGTAGTTGTTGGCCGCCTTCTCGCCGGTGGTGAAGGTGCGATAGACGATGTAGAGGAACAGGATCACGCCGGCGAAGGAGATGTACGAGCCCATCGACGAGATCATGTTCCAGCCGTGGAACGCATCGGGGTAGTCGATGTAGCGCCTGGGCATGCCGGCCAGGCCCGAGAAGTGCATCGGGAAGAAGGTCAGGTTGACGCCGATGAAGGTGATCCAGAAATGGATCCGCCCCAGGTTCTCGGGATACTGCCGGCCGCACATCTTGCCGATCCAGTAGTAGAAGCCGGCGAAGATCGCGAACACCGCGCCCAGCGACAGCACGTAGTGGAAGTGCGCGACGACGTAGTAGGTGTCGTGCAGCGCCAGGTCCATGCCGGCGTTGGCCAGCACGACGCCGGTAACGCCGCCGACGGTGAACAGGAAGATGAAGCCGATCGCCCACAGCATCGGCGTCTCGAACTTGATCGACCCGCCCCACATCGTGGCGATCCACGAAAAGATCTTCACGCCGGTTGGCACCGCGATGATCATCGTCGCTGCGGTGAAATAGGCCTTGGTGTCGACATC
>JADZDN010000348.1 GCA_020851015.1 Alphaproteobacteria bacterium
CCTCGGCCAGCCGCGCGTTGTAGCCCTCGATGTTGCGCACGCCCAGCTTGGCCATGTTGCGGTAGCGGTTCTCCATCTCGCGCACGGTCCATTTCAGCGCGACGACGGCCTTGCGCGGCTCGGTCACCACCGGCGACAGCAGATGCGGGATGCCGTCATAGACCGACAGCTCCAGCATCTTCGGATCGATCATGATGAAGCGGCACTGGTCGGGCGGCAGGCGGTAGAGCAGCGACAGAATCATCGCGTTGACCGCGACCGACTTGCCCGAGCCGGTGGTGCCCGCGACCAAGAGGTGCGGCATGCGCGCCAGGTCGACGATCACCGGCGCGCCGCCGATGTCCTTGCCCAAGACCAGCGGCAGCTTGCCGCCATTGCGCTCGTACGCGTCCGAGGCCAGCAGCTCGCGCAGATAGACGATGTCGCGCTTGGCATTGGGCAATTCGACGCCGATCGTGCTCTGGCCAGGTACGACGGCTGCCCGTACGGATACGGCGCTCATCGAGCGGGCGATGTCGTCCGCCAGGCCGATCACGCGGCTGGTCTTGATGCCGGGCGCCGGCTCCAGCTCGTACATGGTGACGACCGGGCCGGGCCGGACCTTCACGATCTGGCCGTTGATCCCGAAGTCCTTGAGCACGGTCTCCAGCAGGCGGGCGTTCTGCTGCAGGGCCTCCTCGCTGACCGTCGGGCCGCGGCTGGGAGCGGGCGGGGTGGACAGGAGATCGAGCGCCGGCAGGCGGAAGCCCGAATCGTCGCCCAGATCCAGCCGCCGCTGGCGCTGCGCCTCGGCACGCTTGCCTGGCTGCGTGCGGGCTGCCTTGGGCGCCACCAGGCGCTCGGGCTTGCGTGGCGCCGGGCGGTCGTCGAGATCCTCGTCGTCCAGCCGCGGCTCGATCAGCCCGCGCTCATCGTCGTTCTGGTCGGGGCGGTCGAACAGCGACGGCTCGACGCGCTCGCCGCGCCGCGCGAACAGCCCGAAGAACATCCGCGGGAGGCGGCGGCGCGGCGCATCGTCCTCCTCCTCCTCCGGCGCCGGTTCGATGGCGGCCCGGCCGCGGCGCCGGCGCGGCGGTTCGTCCTCGTCGTCGATCTCCGGCGCCTGGCGTCGCGCCGGCACCAGCAGCCGGCCGACCATCAGCGCCCCGGACGCCACCAGCCGCGCCATCGCCAGCGTCAGGCGCACCGGTCCCAGCAGGTCGCGTGGCCGGAAGCCGATCGCGATCGTCAGGAACGGGATCGACAGGGCCGCGGCCGCGAGCGACAGGACCGGCAGACCGGCCATCGCCCCCCATTCCCCGGCGAAGCGGTGCACCGTTTCATAGACCACGCGCCCGGCGGCTCCGCCCAGCCCGGCCGGGATCGGCCAGCGCGGCGGCAGCGGCAGGGCCATCACCGACATCGCGGCCAGTAGCATGCCAGGCAGCAGCAGCAGCAGCCGCGGCCAGGCGGCGGGCAGCGGCCAATGCAGGATCAGCCGCCAGCCCCAGGCGGCCGGCACCAGCGCCAGCAGCGCGGCGGCGGCGCCGAAGGTCTGCAGCAGCAGGTCGGCGGCAAACGCGCCCGGCAGCCCGAGGAAATTGCGGGCGGGACCGATCGTCGCCGTGTTCAGCGACGGGTCGCTTGGACGATAGCTGACCAGGGTGGCCAGCACGGCCAGCGCACCGAAGACCAGCACGACGCCGAGGAACTCGCGCAGGCGCCGGCGGAAGAACGCCGTCGTGCCGTGCGGCAGGAAACCGCCGCGAAGGGCGGAAGCATGCGCCGCCATGGGCTTCAGGCCCGGGCGGCGGGAGGGACGGAATACGCGCGCGCAGACATGGGCGTTCGGCCGGTGGCCTCCTCCGAAGGTGCCAACCAACGAGCGAACCCCCATCCGCCCGCAGTCTTAGAGGACGGACGCTATTTCAGAGATTTATGTAAAGCAACAGGTTACGAGGCGAATCGCAAGGATTGGTGGAAGTTGTGGCGTTTATGCCATGCATCCCGCCGGCGCGGCTAGAGCGCGTCGCTGCCGGTTTCTCCCGTGCGGATGCGAACGGCCTGCTTCAGCTCCAGCACGAAAATCTTGCCATCGCCGATGCGGCCGGTGTTGGCCGCCTTCTGGATCGTCTCGACGACGCGTTCCAGCAATTCGTTGGCGACCGCCACCTCGATCTTCACCTTGGGCAGCAGGTTCACGGTGTACTCGGCGCCGCGGTAGATCTCGGTCTGGCCTTTCTGGCGCCCGAACCCCTTCACCTCGCTGACCGTCAGGCCCTGGATGCCCAGCCTGGTAAGGGCCTCGCGGACCTCGTCCAGCTTGAACGGCTTGATGATCGCGATGACCAGCTTCATGGTTCGCCGCCTCTATTGCGAATTTCCGGCGCCTCGGGCACGTGCAATCCATACAAGAACCATGCCGGCCCGGGGACGATCACGGGACAGCGTGGCCGGCGGATTCGCCGCTGCGACGGACAGCGCGGTTGATCGCCGGCCCAGGATCGGCAAGGCTGGCCTGCGGCCGGTTCGTGCGTGCCCCCGCGTGGCCCATAATTTGGGCAGGCTGCGGGGGAGTGGCGAATCCCGGTCAGGGACGGGGGCAGGTGCAGCGAATGACCGACGAGCTGGCGGTCGATGTGCTGATCGTGGGCGCGGGCCTGGTGGGCGGCGCGCTGGCCGCGGCGCTGGCCGGCGCGGGGCTCGCCGTCGCCGTGATCGACCGCGCCGACCCACGCGCGCTGACCGACGATGCGCATGACGGCCGCGCCTCGGCCATCGCGCTCGGCTCGCAGCGCACGCTCGCCGGAATCGGCATCTGGCCGGAAATCGGCGACCCCAAGATCGGCCACGGAGCCGAGCCGATCCTCGACATCCGCGTGACCGACGGCGATTCGCCGGCCTTCCTGCATTACGACCATCGTGCGGTTGCCACGGGTTCGGGCGCCACGGGTTCGGGGGCGCCCGCGCCCTTCGGTTGGATCGTCGAGAACACGACGATGCGCCGCGCGATCTGGCGGCGGGTCGGCGCATTGGGATCGCTCACGGTGCTGGCGCCGGCCGCGCTCGACACGCTGGAGCGCGGGCCCGAGCGGGTGGCGGCGCGGCTGAAGGATGGGCGCACCATCCGCGCGGCGCTGGCGGTATCGGCGGAAGGTCGGCAGTCGCGCCTGCGCCGCGAGGCGGGCATCGCCGTCACCGAATGGAGCTACGGCCAGGTCGGCATCGTCTGCACCGTGCGTCACGACAAGCCGCATCGCGGCATCGCGCACGAACACTTCCTGCCCTCCGGCCCCTTCGCGTCGCTGCCGATGACGGGCCAGCGCTCGTCGATCGTGTGGACCGAGCGGGAAGACCTGGCGCCGGCGGCGCTCAAGCTCGACGACGACGCCTTCTCGGCCGAGCTGCAGCGCCGCTTCGGGCGCTGGCTCGGCCGCGTGCGGATCGTGGGCGGGCGTTGGTCCTACAAGCTCGGGCTGATGCACGCCCAGCGCTATACCGACCGCAGGCTCGTGCTGGTGGGCGACAGCGCGCACCTGATGCATCCGATCGCCGGCCAGGGCCTGAACCTGGGATTGCGCGACGTGGCGGCCGTGGCCGAGACGATCGTCGACGCGCATCGCCTCGGCCTCGACATCGGCCGCGACGACGTGCTTCAGCGCTACCAGCGCTGGCGGCGCGTCGACAACCTGACGCTGCTCGGCGTGACCGACGGGC
Organism: Alphaproteobacteria bacterium; assembly: GCA_020851015.1. The sequence goes on from JADZDN010000348.1 coordinate 3,697, forward strand.
TGAACCGCCTGTTCTCGACCGCGCTGCCGCCCGTCGCGCTGGCGCGCCAGCTCGGGCTTGCCGCCGTCGATGCGATGCCGGGACTCAAGCGCCTGTTCATGCGCCACGCCATGGGCCTCGTCGGCGACCTGCCGCGGCTCGTGGCGGGGCAACCTCTCTAGCCATCAGACATCTAGCAACGGGATGAGACGAATGATCGAGATCGACCTCTACAGCGACACCCAGACCCGCCCCACCAAGGCGATGCGCAAGGCGATGGCCGACGCCGAGGTGGGCGACGAGCAGCAGGGCAGCGACCCCAGCGTCAACAAGCTGCGCGAACGCGTGGCCGAACTCTTGGGCAAGGAAGACGCGGTGTTCCTGCCCTCCGGCACGATGTGCAACCAGATCGCCTTGCTGGTGCAGGTCCGGCCGGGCGAGGAGGTGATCTGCGACCAGACCGCGCACATCATCACGTCGGAGGGCGGCGGCGGCGCCGCGCTCGCGGGCGCCATGTTCCGCCCGCTGCAGGGCGCCCGCGGCATGTACACGGCCGAGCAGGTGCAGGCCGCGATCCGGCCGGACAACCGCTACTGCCCCAAGCAGGTGCTGCTCGAGGTCGAGCAGACCTCGAACCAGGGCGGCGGCGCGGTATGGCCCACCAAGCGCATCGCCGAGGTGGCGGCCGCCGCGCGCAAGCACGGGCTCAAGACCCACATGGACGGCGCGCGGCTGATGAACGCGGTCGTCGCCTCGGGCGTGCCGGTCAAGGAGCATGTGCGCGACATGGACACGGTGTGGCTCGACCTCACCAAGGGGCTGGGCTGTCCGGTGGGCGCCGTGCTGGCGGGGCCGAAGGACGTGATCAAGGAAGCCTGGCGCTGGAAGCAGCGCCTGGGCGGATCGATGCGCCAGGCCGGCATCATCGCCGCCGCCGGCATCCACGCGCTCGACCACCACGTCGACCGCCTGGCCGACGACCACGCCAACGCCAAGACGCTGGCCAAGGGCCTGGCCGAGATCCCGGGCATCGCGGTCGAGCCGGTGGAGACCAACATCGTGTTCTTCGACATCGGCGCCACGGGCTGGAAGGGCCATGACTTCAACGCGGCGCTGCAGAAGCAGGGCGTGCGCGTCAGCGTCGGCAACGAACGCCGCATCCGCGCGCTGACGCACCTGGACATCTCCGCCGCCGCGATCCCGAAGGCGCTCGACGTGATCCGCCGGGTGGCTATCAGGGCGAATTGAGAGAGTGGGTCAGCCGCGCATTCCTCATCCTTCGACAAGCTCAGGATGAGGATGTTCCAGTGTGCCAAACACCACCCGTCCTCATGATGAGCCTCGCCCTGAGCTTGTCGAAGGGCGAACCATGAGGAGCGTGCACTGGCGCAAAAGAAAAGGCCCGCCGGGTTTCCCC
>JADZDN010000349.1 GCA_020851015.1 Alphaproteobacteria bacterium
AAACCGCCGCCTTCAGCCACTCGGCCACCCCTCCGCCGGGAGTGGCGGAATTGCACGGCGTGTGCGCCGCAGGTTCTAGGCCCGGGGCCGGGGACTGTCAACGCAAGCCGCGCGGCCGGCCCGGCCGCTCCAACCGGCCCCGGCATTGAAATCGCCGGGCACGCGGCCGATAGTCGCCCCGGGCGGCCGGTTTGCCGGCCGCGCGCGCAATCCCGGGGGGACGAGGGGATGAAGCTGGCCGAATCGCTGCTGCAGGCGCTGAAGGACCGCGGCGCGCGCGAGGTGTTCGGCATTCCCGGCGATTTCGCCCTGCCGTTCTTCAAGGTGATGGAAGAGTCGGGCATTCTGCCCTTGCACACCCTCAGCCACGAGCCGGGCGTGGGCTTTGCGGCCGATGCGGCCGGGCGGTTCAACGCCGGGCTCGGCGTGGCCGCCGTCACCTATGGCGCCGGCGCCTTCAACCTGGTCAATGCGGTGGCCGGCGCCTATGCCGAGAAATCGCCGCTGGTGGTGATCTCCGGCGCGCCGGGCGTGGCCGAGAGCCAGCGCGGGCTCTTGCTGCACCACCAGGGCAAGACGCTCGACACGCAGATGCTGGTCTATCGCGAGATCACCTGCGCCCAGGCGCGGCTGGACGATCCCGCTCGCGCGCCGGCCGAGATCGCCCGGGTGCTGGGCGCCTGCCGGGCCCTGTCGCGCCCGGTCTATTTCGAGCTGCCGCGCGACATCGTCGACGCCCCGGCCCAGCCGGTCGGCGCGGACCCCGCGCTGCCGGTCGATCCCCACGCGCTCGCGGCCTGCGCCGAGGAGGTGCTGGAGCGGATCGCCGCGGCCAAGGCGCCGGCGATGATGGTCTGCGCCGAGGTCCGGCGCTACGGGCTGGAAGCCAAGGTGGCCGAGCTGGCGCGGCGCCTGGCGGTGCCGGTGGTGACCTCGTTCATGGGACGCGGCCTCCTGGCCGGGTCGGGCGCGCCGCTGATTGGCACCTATTTGGGCGTTGCCGGCGATCCGGCCGTGACCCACGCGGTCGAGGATTCCGACGCGCTGTTCCTGGTGGGCGTCATCCTGTCCGACACGAACTTCGCCGTGTCGCGCCGCCAGGTCGACCTGCGCCGGGCAATCCACGCTTTCGACCGCCAGGTGACCCTGGGCTACCACACCTATGCCGAGATCCCGCTGGCGTCCCTGGTCGACGCGATGCTGGAACGGCTACCCGCCCAACCGGCACATCCACGGGTTGGCGCGGCAGTTCCGCCGCAAGCCTATCCGCGCGGGCTCCAGGCGGACGGCCAGCCGATCGCGCCGGCCGACATCGCCCGCGCGGTCAATGACCTGATGGACCGCCACGGCACCATGCCGATCGCCTCGGATGTTGGCGACTGCCTGTTCACGGCCATGGACATCGCCCATACCGAGCTGACGGCCCCGGGCTACTACGCCGGCATGGGCTACGGCGTGCCCGCCGGCATGGGCGCGCAGGTCACCACTGGCCGGCGCGCGCTGATCCTGGTGGGCGACGGCGCCTTCCAGATGACGGGCTGGGAGCTGGGCAATTGCCGGCGCCTCGGCATCGATCCCGTGGTGATCCTGTTCAACAACTCGAGCTGGGAGATGCTGCGCGCCTTCCAGCCGGAATCGCGCTTCAACACGCTCGACGACTGGCGCTTCGCCGCGATGGCGGCGGGCATGGGCGGCGAGGGGACGCGCGTGTCCACGCGCGGCGCGCTCGCCGCCGCGCTGGACCGCGCGGCGACGACGCGGGGAAAATTCCAGCTCGTCGAGGCCATGATCCCGGCCGGCGTGCAGTCCGAAACCCTGGCGCGCTACGCGGGGGAGTTCAAGCGGAAGCGGGAGGGTAAATCCTGAGCAAGGAGTCCGACAATTTGGGCGGTCCTTCCACCACCAACGCTGTGATCTCCTCTCATCTCTGCCCAGCTTGCGGCTACGACCTGGATTTCATGCCGTGGGAAGGAAGCTTGGCATCGTTCGAGATTTGTCCGTGCTGTCTTATTCAATTCGGCTACGACGATCTCGCCGGGGGTGACGCTGGGCGCTGGGACGAGCTCTATGTGCGATGGCGCGCGTCTTGGGTTTCGGGAGGCATGCGGTGGAATGGCAAGGGTCAGCAACCGCCAGTCGGATGGGACCCAAAGGAACAGATTCGTCGTGTGACAAAGTAGCCCACGGCTGTCCGGCGAGCGCAGTCCGAATTGCGCGGAACCCAACTCCGCCCTTGCGCTGGATGAGAGCGGGCAACGTCAGGACATGAATTTAATGTCCCCCCTCCCCTTGCGGGCGGGGGTTCGGGGGAGGGGGCAGATCGTGCCGCCGCACCGCTCCGCCCGAAACAATCAAGAAAGATTCACCACCACGACACGACGGACACCACGCCGGAGGCGGCAAGAGCTTTCTTCGACGTGGTGTCTGTCGTGTCGTGGTGGTTCAATCCTTCTTCCTTCCGCTCCGGCTGTTCTCGCGCAACGGCCATCGGTCGACGCGGCATCTCGTTCGCCGCGCGAAGCCCCTCCCCCTTCCCCCTCCCGCAAGGGGAGGGGGGACAAAAAGACGAACCGCACACGCGGCAAGCGTCAACCGGACAGCCGTGGGTCAAGCCCGGCCATTACGGTTCTTTATCAGCGCCACCCATCGCCCTCCGCCAGCTTCCTCATGAATTCCAGCACCGCCCGATTGGCCGTCTCCGGCTTCTCGTAGTGCACGAAATGGCCGGCGTCGGGCAGGGTCGCGATCTGGATGTTCGAGAAGTACTCGCCCATGCGGTCGCGCCATTCCACGCGCAGGATCGGGTCGCGCTCGCCCCACAGCACGCCGGTCGGGCAGGGGATCGGGTCCATCCTGGGCGCGTCCTCGCGGATCAGCTTCTGGCGCATCGGCAGGGTGCCGCGGTACCAGGCGAAGCCGCCCGCGATGTTGCCGGGGCGCAGGAAATTGTCGACCCAGGCCTCGAGATCCTGGTCGAACGCGTGCGGGTCGGCCGCCCAGTGGCTGAGGAAATGGCCGATATACATCCGGCACGCCGCGCGGTCCTTGGCCACGATCTGATCGGCCAGCGGCCACTGGTGGAAATATTGATACCAGGTCTCCTTCAGGTGCCCGGCCTCGCCCTAGCGCGAGCCGATGCCGGGATAGGGGCAGTCGAAGACTTTCGGTTTCGTCATGCTGAGGAGGGCCGAAGGCCCGTCTCGAAGCACGACGGAACCTTGGCCGTCATGCTCAAGAAAGCAAACCGGCCGGCAGTTGCCCGCCGGCCGGTTCGATCGCGAAGGTGGGCGGTTGGAGCGCTACGCGGCCTGCCGGCGCTGGACGCCCACCAGGATCGTATCGACGCGCTTGCCGTCGCGCGACAGGGGCAGCAGCAGGCGCTCGACGTTCTCGCCCTGGGCGCCGCTGCGGCTGCCGTAGATCGGCTGAGCGCGCCGCATCACCTCGTGATAGGGGGTCGCCATGCCGGCGACCAGGCCGGCCGCGGCGGGGGCGGCCGGCGCCGCGGCGGCATTGCCGTCGCCGCTCACGCAGGAAAGCTCGAACAGGATGAGGTCCTTCAGCGCGCCGGTCAGGGCGTCTTCCTCGAGATCGTCGCGCGCCGGCATGGCGCGCTCGCCGCGGCAGCTCAGCCAGTAGCTCAGCAGGTCCTGCAGGGCCGGGCTGGCGATGCCCTGCCCGGCGGCGTCATATCCGGCGGCGCGGGATGGCGAAAATGCGTCTAAAATTGCCTGGTCCATCATCTGCCTCGTCGGGCGCCCCTTTGCTGTTCGGCTTCCTGCCGGGGTGGAAGTCACGGCAGTGAAACTACGCGACCAAGCGTGAAGACCGGCTTAACCGCGCGTCGCTTTTTCTGTGTCATCGCTACTAGGCGCTGCTTTTGTGGCGACAATCCGGAATGCTTTGTGGCGGGAATCGGGAAATCGCCGCGCGGCAGCTTCGCGCGATCGTGCATTCCGCCGGGCGGCAGGTCCGCGTAACCTTCGCATCACGCATCGATCGTCACCCGGCGGAACCTGGCCGACATGCCGACGGCTATATCCGCGCCCGCCGGCCGCGCCCAGGTTATCCACAGGGTGGGCGGGCACGCGCAGTCCATGGCCGGGCCGGGAGTCGTGATCTGGCAATGCGGCGAGCCGGGCACTGGCCGCGACGTTCGACATCGTCCTGCCGGTGGGGTAAACCGCCCCGGCAGAGGCCAGCATTCCGAGGGGGAATTCATGCAGCCGTCCAAGCCAAGCCGGCGCCGCGAGCCGGCCGAGTTCACGCGCCAGGAATTCGAGAACCGGGTCGAGCGCGCCCGCGCGCTGATGGTGCGCGAGAAGCTCGACGGCATCCTGGTCACCTCCGAGATGAACCTGGAATATCTCTCGGGCTTCACGACCCAGTTCGCCTGGAACACGCCGACCCGGCCCTGGTACTTCGTGCTGCCGCTGAAGGGCGAGGCGGTGGGCGTGATCCCGGACATCGGCGTCACCAACTGGCACGCGACCTCGTGGTGCAGGAAGGTGCTGAACTGGCCCTCGCCCCGGCCGGAGAACGAGGGGCTGG
>JADZDN010000350.1 GCA_020851015.1 Alphaproteobacteria bacterium
AGCAGGTGTCGCTGGAATCCATGCTGCAGCGCGGCCGCGCGCCGGGCGAGACCGTGCCGGTCGTGCTGACCACCCACGACACCGAGGAGGCGGCGATGTTCCGCGCGCTGGCCCGGATCGAGAAACTTGACGCCGTGATCGAACCGCCGCGCGTCATCCGCATCGAACAACCGGAGGGCTGAACTTGGCCAAGGCAAAATCGGAAACCGCCGCCAACCTGAACATGATCAGCGACCGCAACCTGGCGCTGGAGGCGGTGCGCGTGACCGAGGCGGCGGCCCTGGCCGCCTCCAAGCTGATGGGCCGCGGCGACGAAAAGGCGGCCGACCAGGCGGCGGTCGACGCGATGCGCGTCGCGCTGAACGCGCTGGACATCCAGGGCGAGGTCGTGATCGGCGAGGGCGAGCGCGACGAGGCGCCGATGCTCTACATCGGCGAGAAGGTCGGCACCGGCAAGGGCCCGGCGATCGACATCGCGCTCGATCCGCTCGAGGGCACCACCATCACCGCCAAGGGCGGCGCCAACGCGCTCGCCGTCTTGGCCTTCGCCGACCGAGGCAAGTTCCTGAACGCACCCGACGTCTACATGGACAAGATCGCGGTGGGCGGCGGCCTGCCGGACGGCGTGGTCGACCTCGATTCCTCGCCCAAGGAGAATTTGCTCAACCTCGCCAAGGCGAAGAAGACCGACATCGGCGACATCGTGGCCTGCATTCTCGACCGGCCGCGCCACGCCGAGCTGATCGCCAAGGTTCGCGAGTCGGGCGCGCGCATCCGCCTGATCTCGGACGGCGACGTCTCGGGCGTGATCGCCACGGCGACGCCCGACAGCGGCGTCGATATCTATCTCGGCAGCGGCGGCGCGCCGGAGGGCGTGCTGGCGGCGGCCGCGCTGCGGTCGATCGGCGGGCAGATGCAGGCCCGCCTGCTGTTCCGCAACGACGACGAGAAAGGCCGGGCCAAGCGGCTCGGCATCACCGACCTGGCGCGCAAGTACGGCCTGCTGGACCTGGCGTCGGGCGACGTGATGTTCGCCTGCACCGGCGTGACGGACGGCGCGATGCTGAGGGGCGTGCGCCGCTTCGCCGGCGGCGCCAAGACGCATTCGCTGGTCATGCGCTCGAAGACCGGCACGGTGCGCGTGATCGATACGACGCATAATTTCCAGCGCAAGAAGATCGTGGTGTGAGCTCCAAAGGTGCGAATTCGCGCTCCTTTTGAGTCCCCCCTCCCCTTGCGGGAGGGGGATGGGGGGAGGGGCCTGCGCATCAGCGCAAACCCTCGCGCCCTGTCCGCGTCTTCTGCGAGGATCGAGACCTCGGAAAACACCAAGACACCAAGACACCAAGCCAGAAGGCAACGACCATCCGTTGCAACGCCACGGACGCCGCGTCGCAGGCCGGATGCGGCGAAGATTGGCAGAGTATCCGCCCTTGAGGTCTTGGTGCCTTGGTGTCTTGGTGGCTCCTTTGCGCGCGATAGAAGCCCACGGACGAGGTCCAACGTGTATTCGTGCGCGACCCCCTCCCCCTATCCCCCTCCCGCAAGGGGAGGGGGGACAAGAACAAGATGACCGCCTTCCTCGGCGTCGAGCGCTCCCTGACCGACCGGCAGTGGCGCGCGCGCGCGGCGGACGACCGCGTGGCGATGGCGTTGGCGCAGCGCTTCGACCTGCCCGACATGGTGTGCCGCGCGCTGGTGGGACGCGGGGTCGGGATCGACGACTGCGAATCCTATCTCGATCCGACCCTGCGCCGGCTGCTGCCCGATCCGTCGCATCTCAAGGACATGGACGCGGCGGTCGCGCGGCTCGTGCGCGCGATCCAGTCCGGCGAGACCGTCGCGGTCTTCGGCGACTACGACGTCGACGGCGCCACGTCCTCGGCGCTGCTGGTGCGGTTCTTCGCCTCCATCGGCGCGCGGCTGGTCGTCTACATTCCCGACCGGATGAAGGAGGGCTACGGCCCGAACGCGCCGGCGCTGCTGAAGCTGAAGGCCGATGGCGTCGCCGTCGCCATCACCGTGGATTGCGGCATCACCGCGCACCAGCCGCTCGCGGCCGCGCGCGCGGCCGGGCTCGACGTGGTGGTGATCGACCACCATGTCGGCGAGCCGGCGCTGCCGCCGGCCGTCGCGGTGGTCGATCCCAACCGGCTGGACGAAGCCTCGCCGCATCGCCAGCTCGCGGCCGTGGGCGTCGCGTTCCTGCTGGCGGTCGGGATCAATCGCGCGCTGCGCCAGGCCGGCTGGTACGCTTCGGCGCGGCCCGAGCCGGACCTGAAGGCGCTGCTCGACCTGGTCGCGCTGGGCACCGTCGCCGACGTCGTGCCGCTCACGGGCGTCAATCGCGCCCTGGTGCGGCAGGGACTCGAGATCATGGCGCGCCGCGCCAACGCGGGGCTCGCCGCGCTGGCCGACGTGGCCGGGATCAAGCAGGCGCCCGACGCCTATCATCTGGGTTTCGTGCTGGGGCCGCGCGTCAATGCCGGCGGGCGCGTCGGCGAGGCCGGGCTCGGCGCGCGGCTGCTCGCCACCGACGATCCCGCGGAGGCGCGCGCCATCGCGCTGAAGCTCGACCAGTTCAACCGCGAACGCCAGGACATCGAACGCCAGGTGCTGGATGACGCGATCGCGCGCGTCGAGGCCGCCGGCGGACCGGGGCCGATCATCCATGTCGCGGCGGAGGCCTGGCATCCCGGCGTGATCGGCATCGTCGCCAGCCGGCTGAAGGACCGCTACGGCCGCCCAGTCCTGGTGACGGCGATCGGCGCGGACGGGACGGGCAAGGGCTCGGGCCGCTCGGTCGCGGGCGTGGACCTGGGCACGGCCGTCATCGCCGCGCGCCAGGCCGGTCTGCTGATCAACGGCGGCGGCCACGTGATGGCGGCGGGCTATACCGTCGCGCGCGATTGCATCGAGCGCTTCGCCGCGTTCATGCGCGAGCGTGTCGGCGGTCCGGATGGCGCGCCGCCCCGCGCGCTGGTGGAGATCGACGGCTCGCTGCAGCCCAGCGGCGCCACGATCGGGCTGGCGACCGCGCTGGCGAAGCTCGAGCCCTATGGCGCCGGCAACCCGCGCCCGGTCTTCGCGCTGCCCGACCTGCGCGTGACCCATGCCAGCGTGGTCAGCAACGGCCATGTGCGCTGCACCGTCATGGGCACCGGCGGCGCCCGCATGCAGGCGATCGCCTTCCGCTGCGCCGAGACCCCGCTCGGCCGTGCGCTGCTGGCGCCGAACGGCACGCCGATGCACCTCGCCGGCACGGTCAAGCTCGACACCTGGCAGGGCCAGGAGCGGGTGCAGTTCACGATCGAGGACGGCGCGAGGGCGGGGGGCTAGAGCATCCCCAACGACACTTTCCCTTTGGGCGGCGGGAAGGCCCTGTCCAATTCGGCGAGATCGTCCTTCGTCAGCCTGATGTCTACCGCCGCGATGTTCTCGCGCAGATGCGCGGGGTTGGTCGCCTTGGGGATGGCGACCACGCCGGGCTGGGCGAGCGTCCAGGCCAGCGCCACCTGGTAGATGCTGGCGTTGTGGCGCTTGGCGACGGCCTCGAGCCCGGGCTTGCGCGTCAGGCGGCCCTGCTCGAGGGGCGAGTAGGCCATGATCGGCATCGAGCGCTTGCGCGCCGCGGGGGCCAGGTCGAACTCGATGCCGCGCCGCGTCAGGTTGTAGAGCACCTGGTTGGTGGCGCAGATCGCGCCGCCCTTCAGCTTCCAGACCGCCTCCATCTCGTCGAGGTCGAAGTTGCTGACGCCCCAGCGCAGGATCTTGCCGGTCTTCACCAGTTCCTCGAAGCCCGCGACCGTCTCACCGATCGGATGCGATCCCGGCCAGTGCAGCAGATAGAGGTCGATGCGGTCGGTCTTGAGCCGCTTCAGGCTGCGCTCGCAAGCCGCCACCACGCCCTCGCGCGAGGCGTTGTGCGGATAGACCTTGCTGACGATGAACAGCCCGTCGCGCCGGCCTTTGATCGCCTCGGCGATGATCTCCTCGGCGCCGCCCTCGCCGTACATCTCGGCGGTGTCGATCAGCGTGACGCCGAGGTCGAGCCCGAGCTTGAGCGCCGCCAGCTCGGCCGCGCGGCTGCGCGCGCTCTCGCCCATGCGCCAGGTGCCGAGCCCGAACACCGGCATCGCGCCGCCATCCGGCAGCCTGGTGGTGCTGATCGCCATGGCGCTATCCTTCCGAGGCCTGGTCGCGCGCGGACAGGCGGCTTGATTTCCCGGGATCGGGGGGGTAACTAGGCCCGCATTCTGCTTAGCCGAGCACCGTCCCCTTCGTCTAGAGGCCTAGGACACCGCCCTTTCACGGCGGTAACACGGGTTCGAATCCCGTAGGGGACGCCAGCTATCGTTCAAATGTCCTTTGCTCATCGGCATTGGCGCCATTGCCTCTGCCCGCCTCAGGCTTCGTGTCGGCGACGCAAGGGTCTTCTACGACGTCCACGGCACGGTCGTGGAAGTGTTGGCCATCGTGACCAAGTCGGAGGCCGAATCGTGGCTCGCGGCGTTCGAAAATCGGGACTGAGAGAAGTCCCGCTGTCCGAAGTGAAGGACGATTTCTCGCGCTTTCTGCGTGAAGCAAGAAAGCGGGAAATCGTCATAACACGGCACGGCAAGCCGGCCGGCGTACTGGTTGGATTCGAGTCGGAAGAAGACTGGTTCGAATATCGCTTGGAGCATGACCCCCGGTTCCTCCGGCGAATCGAAAAAGCGCGCGCGAGCGTTCGTGCGGGGCGCGGCGTGCGGCTGGAAGACGCCGGGTCGGAATAACCGCCTCACTCCGCTCGCGGCGGCAGGGGCTCGGTCGCGGGGCGCCAGTCGCCCGGCACGTTGCCCACCAGCAGGCGCGTGATCGTCCGGTCGGGTCCGGCCAGCGGCAGGGCCAGGCGCGACCAGTCGACGGCGGCAACGTAGTTGGGCGAGGACGACACGCTGAACAGCGGCTGCCGGCGCGCCAGCACGGCGCGATAGCCGGCGATGTAGAAGAGACCCGTATAGGCGGTGCGGGCGATGTCGGAGGTACGCCGCCCAGTCAGGTCGCGCCCATGGCGTTGCGCGATTTCCGAGCCGTAGATGCGGTAGCGGTAGTCCCAGCCGTCGTCCAGCACGTCGAGCAGCATCAGGTAGCCGAGCGCCGGCTTCAGCGCCAGCGGATCGACGATGTCGAGGCCGGGCAGCGCGTCGCCATCGCGCCGGCGGCGCCAGAAGCCCGCGAGGAAGCGCAGCGGACCCTCCGGCAGCTCTGCTTCCGGCGGATCCCAGTGCAGGCGGGGCTCGGGCGCGCCGTTCTCGGCGAATAGGGCCGTGAGGGCGGCGCGCTTTTGCGTGCCCAAGATATCCTCGGCCAGCCGCGAGATCAGCGCTCGGTCCATGGCGGTTTCGCGAATTCCAGGAATGGCGGTGCCCACCGGGCGTGTCCGCGGGGGGCCGGACTGTAGCGAAAGTGGTATGGGCTGGAAAGTCCCGGCCGCATGCCTTGACGATTGTCATGCGCTAGACTGTGGCCGGACGGCGCGACCGCCCGCGCCGATGGAGGGGCCATGCGCATCGACGCGATCCCGATCGGCCGCAATCCGCCCGAGGACGTCAACGTGATCGTCGAGGTGCCGATCGGCGGCGAGCCGATCAAGTACGAAATGGACAAGGCCGCCGGCACGCTGTTCGTCGACCGGTTCCTGCATACTTCGATGCGCTACCCCGGGAACTACGGGTTCGTGCCGCACACCCTGTCGGACGACGGCGATCCGATCGACGTGCTGGTGGCCAACACGCGCCCGATCGTGCCGGGCGCGGTGGTCAACGTGCGGCCGGTCGGCGTGCTGAAGATGCAGGACGACGCCGGCGGCGACGAGAAGATCATCGCCGTGCCGACGCCGAAGCTGACCAAGCGCTATGCCCACGTGACGAACTACACCGACCTGCCCGAGATAACCGCGCAGCAGATCCAGCACTTTTTCGAGCACTACAAGGACCTGGAGCCGGGCAAGTGGGTGAAGCTGATCGGATGGGGCGATGCCGCCGAGGCGCGGCGGCTGATCGCCGAGGCGATCGACCGCGCGCGCCGATAGGAGCGATCCATGGACAGCGCAGGGCGCGATCCGTATGCCGCGCATGTCGAGCCGAGCGCGAAGCGTTTCCGCGTGATGTTCGGCGGCGCGACCATCGCCGACACGGTCGATGCCCGGCTGCTGTTCGAAACCGGGCGCCAGCCGGTCATCTACTTTCCGCCGGCCGACGTGGCGATGGACGCGCTGGCGCCGAGCGCGCATGTCACGCGCTGTCCGCACAAGGGCGCCGCGTCGCACTGGACCCTGCGCCGGGGCGGCAAGGTGGTCGAGAATGCGGCCTGGACCTATCGCGCGCCCGAGGATGCGGGGGCGGCGGGCATCGCCGGGCTGGTGGGCTTCCAGTGGAATGCCATGGATGCCTGGATGGAAGAGGACTCGCCGCTGCTCGGCCATGCGCGCGATCCGCACAAGCGCATCGACACGCTGCCGACCACGCGCGCGGTCACCGTCATCGCCAGGGGCAAAGCGCTGGCCCAGAGCCGCGCCGGCGTGCTGCTGTTCGAGACCGGCCTGCCGTTGCGGCCGTACCTGCCGCGCGGCGATATCGCGATGACGCTGCTGCGCCCCTCGGCGACGCGCACGGTCTGTCCCTACAAGGGCGTCGCCAGCTATTTCGACGCGGTGCTGGACGGCGCGACCATCAAGGACGTGGCGTGGTGCTACGAGACGCCGTTTCCCGAGGTCGGGCTGATCAAGGGCATGCGGGCGTTCTAGCCGGAGCGGGTGGACAGTTTGGTGCTGGCGCCGCGATAGCGGTGGGCTACGCGGCTGCCTGCGGTCCGGCCGGCGCGGTTCGCGGCAGCAGCACCTCGATCGAGGTGCCCTGGCCCGGCGCCGACCGCACGCGGATGCGGCCGGCGGATTTCCGCAGCAGTTCGCGCACCTGGTACATGCCGATGCCATAGCCCGTGGACTTGCTGCTGCGCAGCGGCCGGAACAGATGCTCGCGCAGGAAGCCCGGCTCCATGCCGGGGCCGGTATCGGCGATGGTGACGGCGGCCCAGGGACCGTCCTGCGCGATCTCGATACGGACCTTGCCGTCCGGCGCGGCGGCCTCGGCCGCGTTGGCGATCAACTGGCGGAACACGCTTTCCATCGCGCCGCGGCCGGCGGTGGTCTCGACCGCGCCGTCGCCGGCATCGATGGTGATGGCCGCGCCGTTGTCGCGGAAGGACCGGGCGATGTCTTCGATCAGGGCGGGCAGGTTGATGACCGTGCTGGGATCGACATAGTCCTTGCGCAACTGCAGCAGCATCTGCTGCATCTTGCCGATCGAATCGCCGATGGTCAGCAGCATGTCGCGCTGGAATTCCGGATTGTCGCCCACCTGCTTGGCGTTCTCGACCATCAGCGAAAGCTGGTAGATGATCGACTTTATGTCATGCGCCACGAAGGTGACCCGCTCGCTGAACTCCTTCAGCTCCTTCTGCTCGGCCAGCGCGATGGTGCCGCGGTATTCGGCCAGGTAGCTGGCGATCTGACGCACCAGGATGCCCAGCAGAACCTCGTCCTCGTCGTCGATGACGCGCGGGATGCGGCATTGGCGCAGCACGATGAAGCCGGAAAGCTGCTCGCCGTGGGGCAGGGGCAGGATCAGCCATACGTCGGCCAGGTCGATGCCTTGATCGGAGGGCGCCAGGCGCGAAAAATCGGCGCCGCGCACCATGCGGCCCGCACGCAGCTGCCGCATCCAAGGCGCGTCGTCGATGTTCTTGCCCGCGGCGGCGGCATAGTTCCATTCCGCGCTCTGCACGAACATGCCTGCCGTCTCGTCCCATTCCCACAGCGCGCCGCCGATGCTGTCGACGACGTCGGCGACCGACTTGATCAGGCGCTCCTGCAGCCCGGCCGTGCTCTCCTGGGCGCTGATCGTGGTGATGAAGCGCAGCCATTCCGAGCGGTAGTCGTACTTCAGGTCATAGATCGCGCGCGCAATGGCGCCGCGCACCTTGGCGCGCAGGCTGCCGGACGACAGCACGGCCAGCAGCATCGCGAACCCGCCGACGATGACCAGGATCTGCAGCGGCTCGGCCAGCGACGTGCCGACGAACTGCACGTAGTAGGCGATCAGCGCCACCACGAGCAGGTAGGCGCCGCCCAGCACCGCCGCGGTCGAGAAGAACACGAAGCTGCGCGACACGGCGTAGCGCGGTACCGGCCGCGTCAGGCGCGAACAGGCGCTCAGGATCAGCGGGACGATCAGGAACATCACCAGCGCCCGGCTGCGGAACAGCTCGGTGTTCTTGCCGTGGTGCAGGGATTCGTGGATGGCGACGCTGAGGTCGAAGGTCAGCATCACCACCACGGCGAAGTTGAGGAACTTCAGGCGCCAGCGGAAGTCCTCGGTCGCGTTGCGGTAGAGGTTCTCGCACAGGATGAGCCCCAGTATCGGCACCAGCACCGTGAACGGGGCGCGCAGCGAGCCGGCGCCGGGGAAGGGCGGCCGCTCCAGGATGCCTTCGGCCGCGCGCCAGGCGATCGCGATGGCGTAGGCGGCGATCGCCAGCGCGAACAGCCAGGCCTCCAGCGCGGAGGCCGAGCGGCGCAGGTCAAAGCCGGGCCGGCCATAGGCCTGCAGCACCGCCAGCCAGCACAGCGAGGTGCCGAGCCACGCGCAGTCGAGCAGGTAGCGCGTCAGCAGCGTCGGCGGCGCCAGGCGCACCAGCGGAAGGAACTCCGCGCCGGCGGCGACGCAGGTGATCCACAGGCCAAGCTGGATCGGCCGCAGCTTGCGATGCGGATCGGCCAGCGAGATCGCGACCACCAGCGCGCCGACGATGGTCAGGAACCCGACGATGTTGATGATCGCGACGCTGTCCAGCATGGCGCGGGTGCGGTGAGCCGGCCGGGCGCGCGCCGCCGGATACCGCACGCCTTTCGGCCAGAGCACCACCTCGATCGTCGAGAAC
>JADZDN010000351.1 GCA_020851015.1 Alphaproteobacteria bacterium
CGTACCCCTCCCCCCAACCCCCTCCCGCAAGGGGAGGGGGGACCAAACACGAGATCTACCCGGCGGCGGTTCGCGAGCTGGACAGCCGTGGCTCGGCGGCCGGGCATGACGGATCGTTCGCCGCTTGAACAGGTCCGGATTATCCGTATAATTCGAATATTCCGGATAGGAGCCGCGCCATGGCCCGTGCTACCGCGCTGCAGTTCCAGCGCAAGATCGGCGAATTCCAGCATCAGGCCCGGCGCGAGCCGGTGGAGATCACGCGCCACGGGCGGCGCGAACTCGTTCTGATGTCGGCCGACCACTACGACTGGCTGGTCGCTGCCGCGCGACGGGCCGGGCGGACCGCTGACGCGCCCGACATCGTGGTCGATGCCGTGCGCCGCGCGGAAATGCATCCCAGGCACAAGCGCCTCGATCGCCTGACGAAGTAGTTGCCTGGTCGTGGCGCTGCCCGATCCCGAACCGGGGCTGGTACTGCGCTACGACTATCTGTGGAGTCGCGAGTCTATGCGCGGGCGGGCGCAGGGCAAGGAACGACCGGCTTGCCTGGTCGCCGCCAGCGAGCCGGCCGCGCGGCCCCGGTTCGTCGTGCTGCTGCCGATCACCCACACGCGGCCGGACAAGGAAACCACAGGGATCGAGATCCCGGAGGCTGTACGCCGGATGCTCGGGCTGGACGACGAGCGCTGCTGGGTGATCGTGTCGGAATACAACGTCGACGAGTGGCCGAACGGCGGCGTCTCGCCCTTGCCGGGAAAGCCGGATCTGTTCAGCTATGGCTTCCTGCCGCCCGGTTTGTTCGCCAGGATCAGGGCGAGATTCATCGAGTTGGCTCGATCCCGGTCGAGCGAAAGCGTGCGACGCTAGGGCATGTTTCCGCGAGGATGAATCGGCCCCCCACCCTAACCCTCCCCGCGAGGGGGGAGGGCCGGCGTGGGGGTGCTTCGATCCAAAGGAACCTGCTCTAGCCGGCCCCCTTCCTTGGCACGATCAGCGCGTCCACCGCCATGCCGCCCTTGGGCAGCACGATGAACGGGTTGATGTCGATCGACTCGATCGCGTCGGCGTTGGCCGCGGCGTAGGCCGAGAGGCGCACCAAGGCGTCGGCCAGCGCGTGCTGGTCCAGCTTCGGCCGGCCGCGGGCGCCGTCGAGCAGGGGGAAGCCCTTGATCGAGCGGATCATCCCCATCGCGTCGTCGTGGCCGAAGGGGGCGAGGCGCAGGACGGAGTCCTTCATCACCTCGACGAAGATGCCGCCCAGGCCGAACACGACGGCGGGGCCGAAGACGGGATCGCGCTGGACGCCCAGGATGCATTCGACGCCGCCCTGGATCATCGGCGCGACCAGCACGCCCTCGCGCCGCGCATCCGGTCGGTGCTGTTTCGCGCGCGCTTGCAGGTCGGCATAGGCCTTGGCGACCGCCGCGCGGTCCGCGAGGTTCAGCGCCACGCCGCCGATCTCGCTCTTGTGCTGGATGTCCGGCGAGTTGACCTTGAGCACGACGGGGTAGCCGAGCCTGTGGGCGGCGGCGACGGCCTCGTAGGCCGCGCGCGCGACGATGTCCTGCGCGACCGGGATGCCCGCGCTGGCGAGGATGCGCTTCGCCTCCGCCTCGCCGACGGCGACGGATGGCGGCGGCAGCGTGCCTTTCGGCAACGGGGGCACGGGGGCCGATGGCCCCCGTTCGAATGCCTTTCCGAATTCGACCAGGGCCGCGAGGGCGGCGATGGCGCGCGAGGGATCCTCGAAGCACAGGAATCCCTCGGCTTCGTATTTCTGCCAGATCGCGGGCGGGGCCAGGATCGACAGCGCGATCGGTGTCCGCGGATAATTCTCCGCCACGGCCTTCACGGCGGCCATCAGGGTCGGGCTCATGCTCGGCGAGCTGGCCCACGAGGTAAAGAAGGCGGCGATGGCGTCGTACCCGCCCTCGGCCAGCATCCGGCTCATGAAGCCGGTCACGATGCCGCGCAGGTCGTTGAAGGCCTGGCCGGTGATGTCCACGGGATTGCGCGGGTTGGCGAACGGCACGATCTTCATCAGCTCGGCCTGCGCCGTCTCGGGCATCGGCGGCAGGGTCAGCCCGTGGTCGGCCGCCGCGTCGGCCATCAAGACGCCGGCGCCGCCGCTGATCGTCATGACGCCCAGCCGCCCCTGGGTCGGGAACTGGCGGCGCTGGGCGGCGTAGGCCACGTCGAACATCTCGTCGGCGGTATGGGCGCGATGCACGCCGAACTGGCGGAACACGGCGTCGCAGACCGCGTCCGATCCCGCCAGCGACGCGGTGTGCGCCCGCGCGGCGGCGGCGCCGATCTCGCTCCTGCCCACCTTCATCATCACGATGGGCTTGCGGGCGCGGCGGGCGGCCTCCAGCGCCGCGAACAGGCGCTCGCGCTCTTTCAGCCCCTCGGCATAGGCGGCGATGACGTGGGTGTCGGGATCCTCGGCGAAGAAGTGGATCGCGTCGGCCACGTCCACGTCGGCCTCGTTGCCGGTGGTGATCCAGGCGCTGAGGCCGATGCCGCGCTGGCGCGCCAGCACGAACAGGTGGCTGCCGAAGGCGCCGGACTGGC
>JADZDN010000352.1 GCA_020851015.1 Alphaproteobacteria bacterium
CGAAGGATGAGCTTGTCGAAGGATGAGCTTGTCGAAGGATGAGCTTGTCGAAGGATGAGCTTGTCGAAGGATGAGCCGTCGAAGGACGCCTGCAAGAATCGCGCATGTACGCAATTCCCTTCCCCATGATCGATCCGATCGCCGTGCAGATCGGCCCGTTCGCCGTGCGCTGGTACGCGCTTGCCTATATCGCCGGCATCGTCATGGGCTGGCGCTATTCGCTGCGCCTGTGCCGCGAGCGGCCCGAGCTGGTCACGCCCGTGCAGATGGACGATTTCATCATGTGGCTGACGCTCGGCATCATCCTGGGCGGCCGCGTCGGCTACGTGCTGTTCTACAATCCGCTGCACTTCCTGGCGAACCCGCTGGAGATCCCGGCGCTGTGGCACGGCGGCATGTCGTTCCACGGCGGGCTCGTGGGCGTGCTGCTGGCGATGTTCCTGTTCGCGCGCAAGCGCGGCATCCGCTTCTTCGCGCTGGCCGACGTGGTGGCGGTATGCGTGCCGTTCGGCCTTTTCTTCGGGCGGATGGCGAACTTCATCAACGGCGAGCTTTATGGCCGCGTCGCCGACGTGCCCTGGGCCATCGTGTTCCCGTCCAAGGACGCCGGCCCCCTGCCGCGCCATCCGAGCCAGCTCTACGAGGGCTTCCTCGAGGGCGTGATCCTGTTCGCCGTGCTGTGGCTGCTGATGCGCTACGCCGACGCGCGCCGCAAGGTCGGCATGCTGAGCGGGGCGTTCCTGATCGGCTATGGCTGCGCGCGCTTCCTGGTCGAGTTCGCGCGCGAGCCCGACGTGCAGCTCGGCTACCTCGCCTTCGGCCTCACCATGGGCCAGTACCTGACCCTGCCGATGCTCGCCTACGGCGCCTACCTGGTCGCGACGGCCAGGCGCACGTCGTGAACGACCTCCAGCGCCGGCTCGTCCGGCGCATCCGCGCCGAGGGGCCGATCGCCGTCGCCGAGTACATGGCGCAGTGCCTGCTCGATCCGCGCGACGGCTACTACGTGCGCGCCGATCCGCTGGGGCGTGCGGGCGACTTCATCACCGCGCCGGAGATCAGCCAGATGTTCGGCGAGCTTCTGGGCCTGTGGGCGGTCGACGCCTGGCAGCGCCTGCTGGGATCGCCGCGCGCGTTCTGCCTGGCCGAATTGGGGCCGGGCCGGGGCACGCTGATGGCCGATGCGCTGCGCGCATCGGCGGCGAAGCCGGATTTCCTGCGCGCGGCGCGCGTGCATTTGGTCGAGGCCAGCCCCACGCTCCGCGCCAAGCAGCGCCAGGCGCTGGCCGGCCGCGCGGTCGAATGGCACGCCAGCCTGGAGAGCGTTCCCGACGCGCCCATCATCCTGCTGGCGAACGAGTTCTTCGACGCGCTGCCGCTCAGGCAGTTCGTGCGCACGGAGCGCGGCATCGCCGAGCGCCTGGTGGGGCTGGATGCGTCGGGCGAAGCACTGCGCTTCGGGCTCGGCCCGGCCCCCAGTCCCTGGACGGCGGCGCTGCCGCAGGCGCTGCGCGACGCGCCGCTCGGCACGCTGGTCGAGTATTCGCCGGCCTCGATCGGCATCGTCCAGGCGATCGCCAGGCGAATCGCGCGCCAAGGCGGCGTTGCCCTGGCGATCGACTATGGCGCCGGCGAGAGCGGCCCGGGCGACACGCTGCAGGCCGTGCGCCGGCACGGAAGGCACGAGGTGCTGGACGACCCGGGCGAGGCCGATCTCAGCGCCCGCGTGGATTTTGCCGCCCTCGCCGACGCCGCGTTGGAGGCCGGCGCCGGCGCGTTCGGCCCGGTGCCGCAGGGCGTGCTGCTGGAGCGGCTGGGCATCGCCGCGCGCGCCGCCGCGCTGGCCGCCAAGGCCACGCCCGCCCAGGCGGCCGAGATCGAACTGGCCCGCGCTCGGTTGATCGGCGGGACGGAAATGGGCACCTTGTTCAAGGCCTTGGCGCTGGTCCCGCGGGGAAGCGCGCCGCCGGCCGGATTCACCGAGAGCGAAGGGCTGTTCCGCGGTCAATGATCACGCTTGGCATCCTGAACGATCTGGAGGGCGTGCGGCACGCGTTCTTCACGCGCAACGGCGGCGCCAGCGAAGGGCTCTATGCCAGCAACAACTGCGGCTTCGGCTCGGGCGACCTTGCCGCCTGCGTGGCGGAGAACCGCCGCCGTTCGATGGCAAGGCTCGACCTGCCGGCCGAGGCGCTGGTGACAGTGCACCAGGTGCATGGCCGCGAGGTCGCGACGGTGGAGCGGCCCTGGCCGCATGCCGAGGCGCCCAAGGCCGATGCGATGGTGACGAATCGCCCGGGCGTGGCGCTGGGCATCCTGGGCGCGGATTGCGCGCCGGTGCTGTTCGTGGATCCCGAGGCGCGCGTGATCGGAGCGGCCCATGCCGGCTGGCGCGGCGCGCTGGCCGGCGTCACCGACGCCACCGTGGCGGCGATGACGAAGCTGGGCGCCCTGCCCAAGCGCATCTACGCCGTGATCGGCCCCTGCATCGCCCAGCGCTCCTACGAGGTGGGCCCGGAATTTCCGCGCCCTTTTCTGGCCGAAAGCCCGGCCAACGCGGATTTCTTCGCGCCGTCCGCGCGCGCCGGGCACCTGATGTTCGACCTCGTCGGCTATCTCGGCCGCCGGCTGGGTACGCTCGACCTGCATTTCGTGTCGGGCGTGCCCTACGATACCTGCCGGGAAGAGGACCGCTTCTTCAGCTATCGCCGCGCGACGCTGCGCGGGGAAAAGGACTACGGGCGCAACCTGTCCGCAATCGCCTTGGAGGGCTAGGACCGATGGCAGTGCATTTCAGCGCGGAGGAACTGGCCGGGCGGCGGCAAAAAGCCTGTGCGGCGTTGATCAAGCAGGGGCTCGACGGGCTTTTGATGTTCCGCCAGGAGAGCATGTACTACCTCTCCGGCTACGACACGTTCGGCTACGTGTTCTTCCAGTGCTACTACCTGGGCGCCGACGGGAGGATGTTCCTTCTGACCCGCGTGCCCGACCTGCGCCAGGCGCAGCACACCTCGGTCATCAAGGACATCCGCATCTGGGTCGACCGCGAGGGCGCGACCCCGGCCGAGGACCTGCGCGCGGCGCTCGAGGACTACGGCTGCAAGGGCAGGAAGCTGGGCGTGGAGTACGAGGCCTACGGCCTGACCGCGCGCAACGGCAAGCGGCTGGAGGCGGCGCTGGCGGGGTTCTGCACGCTGGTCGACGCGTCCGAGCTGGTCAACAGGTTGCGCGTGGTGAAGAGCCCGGCCGAGCTCGCCTATGTCCGCAAGGCGGCCGAGCTGGCCGACGCGGCGCTGCTCGAGGCCAACCGGCTGGCCAAGCCCGGCGCGTTCGAGGGCGACATCCTGGCGGCGATGCACGGCGCCATCTACCGCGGCGGCGGCGACGATCCGGGCAACGAATTCATCATCGGCTCGGGCAAGGACGCCCTGCTTTGCCGCTATTTCTCCGGCCGCAAGCATCTGCAGGCCCAGGACCAGCTGATGCTGGAGTTCGCCGGCGTCTACCGCCACTACCATTCCTGCCTGATGCGCACGATCCTGATCGGCAAGCCCGATCCGCAGCACGTGGCGATGCACAAGGCGGGGCTTGAGGCGATGGAGGCATGCAAGGCGGCGCTGAAGCCGGGCCGGCCGATCGGCGAGGTGTTCGACGCCTATGCGCGCGTCTTCGACGGCGCGGGCTTCCGCGCGAATCGATTCAACGCCTGCGGCTACAGCCTGGGCACGACCTTCGCGCCGAACTGGATGGACTGGCCGATGTTCTATCACGGCAATCCGGTGATCGCCGAGCCGGGCATGGTGTTCTTCCTGCACATGATTGTGGTGGACAGCGACCGCAATATCGCCATGGCGCCGGGCTACACGGTCGAGGTGACCGACAAGGGCTGCGTGCCATTGTCGAAGCTGCCGCTCGATTTGGTGATAAACTAGTCGAGCGGCGCGCGGGCGATGCCGCATCTGCTGATGCTGCTGGCGTTCATCCTGGTCGGGGTCATGGTCGGCTGTGTCCTGCTCTAGGCGAATTGCGCGCGTCGCGATCGTTTTGCTGGGCCTGGCCGCCGGCCTGGCCGGCTGTGGCGAGCCGCCGCGCCCCTTCGCCCATGAGGGCGAGTCCGAGAACCCGCTGCTGCAGGTGGCCAACCCCGAGGGCATCACGATCGCGGAGCTGGCCGCGTTTCCGGCCGCCGGCGAACAGCGATTCCTGGACGCGCTGGTGGCCCAGCTCCATCGCGCCGAAATCCCCGCCAGCGTCGGCCAGGGCAATGCGATGAGCTATCGCCTGGCGGGCCAGGTGACCGAGCGGCCGGCGCCGAAGGGCGTCGAAGTCATGATCCTATGGCGCATGGCCGATGCCGACGGCCAGTCCATGGGCAGCCACATGGTCCGGCAGGTCGTCGACGCGAAGGCCTGGCGCGACGGAGAGGCGGCGCTGATGACGCTGCTGGCGCGCCAGTCCAGCGCGGGGCTGGTGGCAATGCTGCCCGAGCGGAAGCTCACCGTGGCCGGCCGGCAAGCCGCACCCGTCCAGCCGATCAACAACGTGGTGCCGCCGATGGGCACGCGCCTGCCGCCGCAGCCGAACCGCACGCAGCGGCCGCAGGTTGCCCAGATCGGCCCCACCGCGCCGGCGCCGTCGGAAGCGTCCGGGGGCAAGAAGCCGGCCAGCGAGCCCCCGCCGGTCGCGCTGCGCCCCGTGGAGGGCGCGCCGGGCGACGGCGCCGAGGCGCTGCGAAAGGCCATCACGCATTTCCTGAACCTGGCCAACGTTCCGCTGGTCAGCGAGCACGAGAGCCCCTTTGCCATCATCGCCGGCAAGATCGCGCTGAGCGAGCCGGCGCAGCGCCAGCAGACCGTGCGGATCGAATGGGCCCTGTTCGCGCCGGGCGGCTGCCGCATGGGCACGGTCAGCCAGGCGAACCAGATTCCCGCCGGCAAGTTCGACGGACCCTGGGGCGATGCCGCCTATGCCGTTGCGGAAGGCGCCGCGCAGGGACTGACCGAGCTTCTGGACCAGCTCGTGGCCATGCCGCAGGACCAGCGATGCAAGCGCTAGGCGCGATTCGCGTCGCGTCGCTGGCGCTCTGCCTGGCCGGGCTGGGGCTCGCGGGCTGCGGCGGGTTCGACGTCGACAAGGGTAAGCCCCGCGCACCCGCGGCGGCGTCGGACCAGGTGCCCGCGAACACGATCGCCGGCTCGGTCGAGGTCGACGGCGCCGGATCGAGCGCCAATGTGCGGGTCGAGCTCTACGACGTCACCGGCCGCGATCCCGTCGAGGCGGTCAGGCGCGGCGAACCGCTGGTGGTGGCGCGCACGGCGCGCGACGGGCGCTACAGCTTCATCCTCGGCAGCCTGGCGCGGGCGCCCGCCGGCCAGACCAAGACCTGGCTGGTGCGGGCCGGCGGCGAGGCGGCCGACAATCCCAAGGGGCCTGAGGCCACCGTGACCTTCACCAGCGCCGCGGCGCGCGGGCGGCTGCCGCCGCTATACCTGTGGGACGGCGCGTCCAAGGTCGAGACGGGCGACGAGCGCCTGACCTTCCGCCTGGCGCCCCTGCCGCCGGCCAAGCGGGTCGAGCCGCCGGTCTATGGCATCGAGCTGACCTCGGCCGCCGGCGGCGTGCCGCTGGTGCCGCCGATGGGCGGCGCCCCCGAGACCTCCCTGCCCCGCCTGGCGCTGCAGGAGTTCACCTGGTCCTACCGGCCACTCGCCGCCATCGACCATGGGCAGGCCGATGGCACGGTCTACCACGCGATCTATCGCGGCGCCCTGCGCCAAGTCCAGGGCGGCAATCCGCCGCCGCTGACCCGCCAGCGCGACGCCAAGCTGGTGCCCCCGGGCCTGGGGTTCCGCGCGCTGACCGATGGCAGGCTCGAGAACATGCTGCCCCACGCCATGCCGCCGGACGGAAGGGTCGAAATCGACCTGGGGACGCCGACCGAGGTGGGCCAGGTCTACCTGCTGGGCCTGGAAGTCGCCGGCAGCGACCAGGTTTCGGTGCATCTCGCGGCCAATCCGGGCCAGCTCGGGCCGCCGCTCGTCCAGCTTGCGGCCCGCGAGGCGCTGGAGATCAAGCTGCCCCCAGGCTCCCGCGGGCGCTACCTGGCGGTGCGCTTTGCCGGACAATTGACCGCGCTGGGCGAAATCGTGGCCTACCCGCCCCTTTCCGCCCAGCACTGGGAGGCCGCCAAGCCCGTGGCTCCGTTCAGCAATCAGGTTTACAGCGCCCCGGTGAATTGATAGGTTCCGCCCGCTTTTACGGGCTGGGCCAGAATTTCGTTAACATTTCGAGACGGTGTCGGGACGGCGATATGAAGATCCACGCCGGCAACAGCAATCGGTCTTTGGCCGAGGCGATCGCCGCCTACCTCAACGTTCCCATGACCAAGGCCGCTATCCGGCGGTTCGCGGACATGGAAATTTTCGTCGAGGTGCTGGAGAACGTGCGCGGCGAGGACGTGTTCGTGATCCAGTCGACCTCCTTCCCGACCAACGACAACCTGATGGAGCTGCTGGTCTGCATCGACACGCTGCGGCGCGCCTCGGCGCGCCGGATCACCGCGGTGCTGCCCTACTACGGCTACGCGCGCCAGGACCGCAAGACCGGCCCGCGCACCCCGATCTCGGCCAAGCTGGTGGCAAACCTGATCACCGCGGCCGGCGCCGACCGCGTGCTGACGGTCGACCTGCACGCCACGCAGATCCAGGGCTTCTTCGACGTGCCGACCGACAACCTCTATGCCGAGCCGGTCTTCACCAAGGACATCGTCACCAGCTTCCCCTCGGAGAAGCCGATGATCGTGTCGCCCGACGTGGGCGGGGTGCTGCGCGCCCGCGCCATCGCCAAGCGCATCGACACCGACCTCGCGATCATCGACAAGCGCCGCGAGCGCGCCGGCACGTCCGAGGTGATGAACGTGATCGGCGACGTGGAGGGGCGGCACTGCATCCTGGTGGACGACATCGTCGATTCGGCCGGTACGCTGTGCAATGCCGCCGTGGCGCTGAAGGAGCACGGCGCCAAGTCGGTGACCGCCTATGTCACGCACGGCGTCCTGTCGGGCGGCGCGGTGGCGCGGGTGAAGGCGTCGCCGTTGGAGGCGCTCGTGACCACCGACAGCATCCAGGCGACCGACGAGATGAAGGGCGCCAACAACCTGCGCCAGATCACCATCGCGCCGCTGCTGGCCGAGGCGATCCACCGCATCAGCGAGGAGCGCTCGGTATCGAGCCTGTTCGACTGACTTGAGATTCCCGCCGGGCGACCGGCGGGTGTGCGTGGGGC
>JADZDN010000353.1 GCA_020851015.1 Alphaproteobacteria bacterium
CTCGCGCACCCACGGGATCTGCTCCAGGCGTTCCTTGGCGGCGCGCGGATCGACCGCCAGCACCGGCATGCCGCGCTCGACCTGCAGCGCGGCCAGCACGTCGCGCGTGCGCGTCTCGACCCGGCCCTCGACGATCACGTCGTCCACGACCAGGCCGACCATGCCAGTGAAGTCGACGAAGGCGGTCTCGACGCGCTCGATCGTGCGCTGCGCGATGCCGGCCCGCCACAAGGCCCAGGGGCCGCCGACCGCTAGGGCGGCGAGGCTCGCGACCGCGCAGACCTTCGCGGTCGGCGCGACCCAGCCGGGCAGCAGCGCGCGCCGGCGCGCCGGCCGGATGGCGGGGCGGGCGCGGGCGGTCACGCGTCGCATTGGGCGTGCTCCACCATCCAGTCCACCAGCTCGACGAAGGGGATGCCGACATGGGCGGCCTGCTCGGGCACCAGCGACAGCGGCGTCATGCCGGGCTGGGTGTTGACCTCGAGCAGGTACAGCTTGCCGCGCCCGTCCCTGGTGTCGTCGTAGCGGAAATCGGCGCGGCTGACGCCGCGGCAGCCCAGCGTCTGGTGCGCCAGCACGGCGGTGCGCATGACGTTGTCGTAGACCGCCGGGGGCAACGGCGCGGGGACCAGGTGGTCGGTCTTCCCGGCGATGTATTTCGCGGCGTAGTCGTAGAAGCCTTCGTGCGGCCGCATCTCGGTGACCGCCAGCGGACGATCGCCCATCACGCCGCAGGTCAATTCGCGGCCGGGGATGTAGCGCTCCACCAGCACCTTGCTGCCGTAGCGCCAGCCTTCGTTGTGGAAGCGCGGCAGGCCGCCGTCGGAGACGATCGTCACGCCGACGCTCGATCCCTCGTTGACCGGCTTGACGACATAGGGCGGGGGCATCGGGTGGCCGCGCAGCACCTCGTCGCGGTCGACCACGCGGCCTTCGGCGCAGGCGATGCCGGCGCCGGCGAACTGGCGCTTGGCCGCCGGCTTGTCCATCGCCAGCGCCGAGGCCAGCACGCCGGAATGCGTGTAGGGGATGCCGAGGATCTCCAGCAGCCCCTGGATGCAGCCGTCCTCGCCGACGCGGCCGTGCAGCGCGTTGAAGCACACGTCCGGCTTGACGCGCGACAGCACCTCGGCGATGTCGCGGCCGACATCGATCTCCGAGACGGCGTAGCCCGCCTGCTTCAGCGCGGCCGAGCATTCGCGTCCGCTGACCAGCGAGACCTCGCGTTCGGCGGACCAGCCGCCCATCAGCACGGCGACGTGCTTCTTCATGCAGTCGCGTCCCTGGCCAGCGGGCCGGCGGGCACGCCGATGCGGCGGATTTCCCATTCCAGCGTCACGCCGGTCGCCTCGAACACGCGCCGGCGCACTTCCTCGCCCAGGCCCTCGATGTCGGCCGCGGTGGCGTCGCCGGCGTTGATCAGGAAATTGCAGTGCTTCTCCGAGACCATGGCGCCGCCGCGCTTCAAACCGCGGCAGCCCGCGCGGTCGATCAGCTCCCACGCCTTGTGGCCGCCACTTGGGCCGCCGGGCGGGTTGGCGAAGGTCGAGCCGCCGGTGCGCGTGCGCACGGGCTGGGTGTCGGCGCGCTCGGCCTGGATGTCGGCCATGCGCCGGGCGATCTGCACCTTGTCGCCCGGGCGGCCCTGGAAGCGGGCGTTGGTGAAGATCCACCCCTCGGGCAGGCCGCAGTGGCGATAGGCGAGGCCGATATGCTCGGGCGTCAGGCAATAGCGCCGGCCGCGCGGGTCGAGCGCCTTGGCCGACACGAGAACGTCCTTGACCTCGGCGCCATAGGCGCCGGCGTTCATGCGCAGCGCGCCGCCGATGGTGCCGGGCACGCCGCACAGGAACTCGAGCCCGGCGAGGCCGGCCTCGGCCGCCAGATGCGCGACGTTGAGGTCGAGCGCGCCGGCGCCGGCGATCACGACGTCGCCCTCGACGCGGATGTCGGCGAAGCCGCGGCCCAGGCGGATCACGACGCCCGGCACGCCGCCGTCGCGCACCAAGAGGTTCGAGCCGACGCCGATCACCGTGACCGGCACGTCGGCCGGGCGCGCGGCCAGGAAATCGGCCAGGTCGTCGAGGTCGGCCGGGCGGAACATCACCTCGGCCGCGCCGCCGACGCGGAACCACGTCGTATTGGCCAGCACCGCGTTCTCGCTGTAGCGCCCGCGCACCGCGGGCAGGCGCTCGATCAGGGAGGAGGTCGACTTGCGCGCAGGCATCATGATCAGGCTCCCGATTTGCGCAGGGGATGGTTCTGCCTGGTGCGCGCGAAGGCGCGGTCGAGCTCGCCGGGCAACGCGTTCGCCCAGGTCGTGATCGAACCGGCGCCGAGGCAAACGACCAGGTCGCCCCCTTTCGCCATGCCGGCGACGAGGCCGGCGAGATTCTTCGGATCGTCGAGCGCGATCGCGCGGCGATGGCCGTGCGCGACCAGGCCCTGCACCAGCGCGTCGCGGTTGGCGCCCTCGATCGGCTCCTCGCCCGCGGGATAGACGTCGGCCACGATCACCGCGTCGGCGTCGTTGAAGCAGGTGCAGAATTCCTCGAACAGGCTCTTCAGCCGCGTGAA
>JADZDN010000354.1 GCA_020851015.1 Alphaproteobacteria bacterium
ATCAGCCGTCCGCTCTCGAGCCCCGGCCAGCGCCTGGCGAGGTCGGCGAAGACCGGCCCGACCAGCGGCACGTCCTTGAGGGCGGCGACGTCGAACAGCCCGGCCCTCAGCCCGTCGTCGATGTCGTGGTTGTTGTAGGCGATGTCGTCGGCCAGCGCCGCCACCTGGGCCTCCGCGCTGGGCCAGGTGCCGAGTTCGAGATCATGCGCGCGGACATAGTCCTTGATCGACGACGGCGGGTCCTTCAGCGGCCCGTTGTGCTTCACCACCCCTTCCAGCGTCTCCCAGGTGAGGTTCAGCCCGTCGAACTCGGCGTAGCGTTTCTCCAGGCGCGTCAGCACGCGCAGCGTCTGGTCGTTGTGGTCGAAGCCGCCGTAGCTTTTCATCGCGGCGTCCAGCGCGTCCTCGCCGGAATGGCCGAACGGCGTGTGGCCGAGGTCGTGCGCCAGCGCCAGCGCCTCCGCCAGGTCCTCGTCCAGCCCGAGCGCGCGGCTGACCGTGCGGGCGATCTGCGCCACTTCCAGGCTGTGCGTCAGCCGCGTGCGGTAGTAGTCACCCTCGTGATACACGAACACCTGGGTCTTGTACTTGAGCCTGCGGAACGCCGCCGAATGAATGATGCGGTCCCGGTCGCGTTGAAAAGCGGAGCGCATGCGGCTCTCCGGCTCGGGATGCCGACGGCCGCGACTTTGCTCCGCCCGGCACGCATAGACCGCGAGATTCAGTAGGGCGGGCATGATTGGCACACTACCTCTATGTGAAATAGGCGGCAACCCGCAGATTTCGGGTGTGGCGCGGCGAATCATCCTCGGGACGGTGCTGGCGTTCCTGGCCGGGCACGCGGCGGCGCAGGAGAGCGTGCGCTTTCCCAGCCAGGACGCCGACCTTACCTTCGGCGCGCCGACCGAGATCGAGGCGCGGCTCTACAGGCCCGACGGGGCCGGCCCCTTCCCCGCTATCGTGGGCCTGCACGGCTGCAGCGGGCGCGACTGGAAGGACGGAAGACCGTCAAGCTTGTACCGCGCCTGGACGGATCGGTTCGTCGGCCTCGGCTTCATGGTGCTGCTGGTCGACAGCTTCAAGCCGCGCGGCGTGGACGAGGTCTGCACCAAGCGGCCGCAGCCGGTCACGCAGGTGCTGCAGCGGCCGCGCGATGCCTATGGTGCGCTCGCCTGGCTTGCCGCCCGCCCCGACGTGCGGGCCGACCGCGTGGTGCTGATGGGCTGGTCGCACGGCGGCGGCACGGTGCTGGCGACGCTCGACACCGGCCGGCGCGCCGTCCCCCGGCCGCCCAGCGGGGCGCAGTTCCGCGCGGCGATCGCGTTCTACCCGGGCTGCCGCACGGCCGAGGGCCGGGCGGACTGGCGAACCCCGATCCCGCTGCTGATCCTCAACGGCGAGGCCGACGACTGGACGCCGGTAGGGCCCTGCTTCGACCTGCTGGCCCGGGTCGGGCCGCAGGGCCAGCCTGTCGAGCTCAAGACCTATCCCGGGGCCTACCACAGCTTCGACGCGGTGCTGGGCAAGATCCGCCAGCGCAGCGACGTGGGGGCCAGGCCTGGCGGGACCGTCACCCTGGGCCCGGACCCGGCCGCCCGGGCCGACGCCATCGAGCGGGTGTCCGCGTTCCTGCTGAAATACGCGACGCCCTAAGGCTTGACCCAGGTCATTTGACATATCAGGTTTAATTCCTACATTCCCGCTAGGACATTCCCGGGAGCGAACCTCCATGGCAGAGACCGATACCGCCGTACCGGCCGTCAACCTGAGCGACAGCGCGGCGGCGCGCATCGCCTGGCTGATGACCCAGGAAGAGCACAAGGGCCTGATGCTGCGGATTTTCGTCAGCGGCGGGGGCTGCTCGGGCTTCCAGTACGGATTCGCCTTCGACGACAGCGTCGGCGCCGAGGACCGCCTGTTCGAGCGCGGCGGCGCCAAGGTGGTGATCGACGAGACCTCGCTGGAACTCCTGGCCGGCGCCCAGATCGACTACGTCGAGGACCTCGTCGGCGCCTCGTTCCAGATCAAGAACCCGAACGCCAAGTCGTCCTGCGGCTGCGGCAACTCCTTCGCGGTCTGACCCTCTTCCCCACGGCCCGTGACGCGCCCGCCATCGGGCGGCAAAGTCTTGCGCGCAACGGCAAAATTAGCTAATTTACTTAGCTAAGGAGATTGCCATGGGCGCCCGCAAGACCGTCACCGTCCACGACGCCAAGACCAACCTGTCGCGCTACATCAAGGAGGCCTGCGCGGGCACCGAGATCGTCATCGCGCGCGGCAAGACGCCCGTGGTGCGCCTGGCGCCCATTGCGGCGCAGAAGCCGAAGCGAACACCCGGCCGCCTGAAGGGCATCATCAAGGTCGACGAGTCGTTCTTCGATCCGTTGCCGCCGGAAGAGCTCGACGCTTGGGAAGGCAAGTCCAAGTGAGGCTGCTGATCGATACGCACGCCCTTCTCTGGTGGACGATCGACGATCCTCAGCTCTCGCGCAAGGCGCGCTCAACCATCATGGATGAAGACACGACCATCATTGTGAGCGCCGCTTCGGCGTGGGAAATCGCGACGAAGTTCCGATTGGGGAAGCTTCCATCGGCAGCGGCGATCGCCGGCGATGTGGAAGCAGCCGCGATCGAAGAAGGCTTCGATACCCTTGCCGTCTCGATGCGCCATGCCCAGCTTGCCGGGACCATGCAAGGCGATCATGGCGACCCGTTCGACCGGATGCTGGCGGCGCAAGCGCAGCTCGAGGGTCTGCCGATCATCAGCGGCGACCGCGTCTTCGACGGGTTCGGCGTGAAACGCCTCTGGTAGGCTACTGCGGCAACGATGCCGCGCCCCAATCGGGGTGGCCGGCCGGGTCGGCGTTCCAGAACATGATCCGCTCGAAATAGATCGTCTGCGGCTCGGCGCGCCAGTCGCGGTAGATGCCGAAGCGCGGCTGCTGGTCGACGTAGGGCACGCCGTCGCGCCGCGCGCCGTGCACCCCGTCCCCCATCCCGCCCCGATAGCTGCCGCAATGGGCGCCGTTGAGCCAGATATCGACGCGCCCATCCCTGCCGTCGGCCAACAGCCGGACGTTTACCATGGTCCAGGCATCGCGCGGCAGGTCGTCGCGCACGCAGATCTGCGTGCGCTTTACCCGTGCAGGCTTGGCGCAGGCATCGCCGGTCACGATCTGGCCGAAGAAGCGCGCGCGTTCGCCGAGCGGCCTTGCCTCGATCTTGAAGAACGGGTTTGCCTCGCAGTCCACCCCGTCCAACGCTGCATTCTGCTTCACCTGGTGGATCACCGTGCGGCAGGGGATGCGTCCGTTGGCGGGCACGTCGCGCGGCCAGTCCGTGCCGAGCTTGAAGCCGAAGCGGTACCACACCGGCTGGCCGAAGCGGATCAGTTCGCCCTCGCCGGTCGCGCGGTCGGCGCGGATCTCGATCTCCGCGCGCTCGGTCGGCGCCACGCCGTTCGGCTCGGCCTCCATCTGCATCGCGCGCGAGCCGGTCTCGTCGCAGACCGGGCGGCCGTCTTTCAGCATCGCCTCGGTGGCACCGCTGCCGGCATCGCCCTCGCGCACCTGGATGCGCACGACCTTGCCCCGCGCGGGATCGGCCAGGATGGCGACCCGCTCGGGCCAAATCTTGCGATCGAGCCGGCGCGTCACCCACCAGCGGTCAAGCAGCCCCTCCAGGGTCGTGGCCGGGGTGGCGAAATCCTCGACGAACGCGGGCGGCGCGCCGTCGGCCCGCGCCGGAAGCGCCGCGAGGCTCAGCAGGATGGCCGGAATTGCAAGACGACGGATCACGTGTACTGTCCCTGGTCCACGGCCCTGCGCGTCCCCCGGCGCGCATACCTCGACCGAGTCTACGGAAGCGGAGCCTGCATCGTCCATGAAGATCGCCACTTGGCCATGAAGATCGCAACTTGGAACGTCAACTCGGTCAAGGCGCGCCTGGCGCATCTGACGCGCTGGCTGAAGGAAGCCGCGCCGGACGTCGTGCTGCTGCAGGAGCTGAAGTGCCAGACCGCCGACTTCCCGCGGCTGGAGATCGAGGCCGCCGGCTACCAGGCCGAAGTCGTCGGGCAGAAGGCCTATAACGGCGTGGCGATCCTGGCGAAACACAAGATCGAGAAGCCGATCCACGCCCTGCCCGGCGATCACGGCG
>JADZDN010000355.1 GCA_020851015.1 Alphaproteobacteria bacterium
CCGACGACGCGCTGGTCGATGAACTGCCGCTTCACCGGCCTGTTCACGCCCTACACCAGCCCGGAGAAGAAGATCGGCTCGTTCTACCTGCCGATCACCACGCGCGCGGTCAGCCGCATCGGCATGGACTATCGTCCGCCGGGCGGCTTCGAGGAATAGCGCGATGACGGCGAACCGCGAGGGCTATCGCGGCTATGTCTCCTCGCGCGAGTTCGGCGGCCTGCGCATCCCCGTGCCGGTGCAGGCGCTGGTCTTGCGCGACTGGTGCCAGCGCAACGGCAAGATCTACAAGCTGCACCTGAACGAGAACAGCTTCCCGCACTCCTACATGGTGCTGGAAGGCATGGTGCGGAATCTCGACGGGCTCGAGGGAATGCTGATGGTCAGCATGTTCATGCTGCCGCGGCGCCCCGAGCGCCGCCGCGCGATCTACGACCGCGTGCTGGCCCAGGGCGTCGACCTGCGCTTCGTGCTGGAGGACATGGCGATCGCGTCCGAGGCCGACATCGCGCCGATCGAGGAGATCCTGTCGATCCACAACGCGATGGGTCAAACCCCGCATCTCCGGGACGAAGCGTCGCCGGCGGGCGGCGGGGACACCTAGCGCGATGCGCGTGCTGGTCACCGGCGCCGGCGGCTTCGTCGGGCGCGTGGTGGCCCGCCGCCTGGCGGACCAGGGCCATCGCGTGCTGGCGCTCTATCGCAAGACGCCGCCGCGCGATGTCGGCGGCGCCGATTTGCTGCAGGCCGACCTGCCGGCGCTTGCCGCCCTGCCGCCGCTCGACGCCCGGGCGCATTGCGCGGCCGAGGTGCCGGCCTTCTGCCCCGATCCCGACCGCCTCTATCGCGGCAACGTCGAGGGCACGCGCGCGGTGCTGGATGCCGCGCATGCCGCCGGGGCGCGGCGGATCGTCTACCTGTCGTCGATGTCGATCTACGGCACGATCGCCGACCCGGTGGTGACCGAGGCGACGCCGTCGACCGACCCGGATATCTATGGCCGCTCGAAGCTCGAGGGCGAAAAGCTGCTGGCGGCGCTGTCCGCGCGCGACGGCGCGGTCGCGGCGCTGGCGATCCGCCTGCCGGGCGTGGTGGGCGCCGGCGGGCGCAACAATTTCCTCAGCAACGCGCTGGCGCGGGTCCTGGCGGGCGCGGCGGTGGCGGGCAACCATGCCGACCGGCCCTTCAACAATGTCGTGCATGTCGAGGACCTGGCGGGTTTCGTCGCGCAGTTCCTGGCCGATCCGCGCGCCGGCTATCACGTCGCCAATATCGCCGCGCGCGCGGCGATGCCGATCCGCGCGGTCGTGGCGCTGCTCTACGCCGGCGCCGGCAAGCCCGATACGTCGAGCTGGAGCGCGGCGGGCAAGCAGCCCTTCACGATCGCGCTCGATCGGTTGATGGCGCTGGGCTACCGGCCCGCGACGGTCAGGGACAGCGTGGAGCGGTTCGTGCGCGACGAGATGGCGGCGCGCCGCTAGTTCTTCGCCGCGGCGATTCTTCGCGCCTGCTCGGCGATCACGTCCCCGACCGGCCCCTGCGCCGCGATATGACCGTTGCTCAAGAGGATCGCCTTGTTGCACCACCGGCGCAGGATCTCCGGATTGTGCGTCGCAACGACCATGATGCCGGCGGCGTCGATGAACGACTTGAGGCGCGCCTGCGCGCGGTCGAAGAACGAGGCGTCGCCGGCACCGATGATCTCGTCCATCAGCAGGATCTCCGGCTGATGCGACGTGGCGATGCCGAAGGCCAGTCGGACCAGCATGCCCGCCGAATAGGTGCGCAGCGGCATGTTGAGGTATTCGCCCAATTCGGTGAAGTCGGCGATCTCCTGCGCCGTGTCGTTCACCTCCTTGGGCGAGCGGCCCAGCATCAGGCCGCGCAGCCGGATCGTCTCGTAGCCGGTGGCGTCGATGTCCATGCCGTCGGTGATGCCGAACAGCGAGGTGATCTCGCCCCGGGTGACGATCTCGCCCGCCACCGGCTCGTAGATGCCGGCCATGGCGCGCAGGATCGTGGTCTTTCCGGCGCCATTGTGGCCGATCAGGCCAAGGCGGTCCCCGTTGCCGAGGCTGAGATCGACGTCGTCGAGCGCACACACCACCTTGTTGCCGGCGGCGTTGACCTTGATCTCGCCCCCCACCAAGCGCGCCGTCGAGGCGATCTGTCTCCGGACCGGGTTCAACAGAAGCATGTTGCGCAGCGAGCGACCGCCCTGGTCGTAGATCGGAAACTCGATGCGCACCTTCTTGAGGGTTATCTCGTACACGGCGCCAGTCCTAGAGCCAGTACGGCACGCGGGCGCGGAAGCGGCTGAAGAACTGGTAGGTTACCGCCCAGCCGATCGCCGCCATGGCGATGGTGAACAGCCACGGCTCGGCGGCGGGCGGCTGGTTGAGCAGCGGCCCGCGAACGATCTCCAGTAGATGCGCCAGCGGGTTGAAGTCGGTGATCCAACGGTAGCTGCCCAGCATGTCGGGGTAGAAGACGATCGGCGTCAGCCAGAACAGCACGGTCATCGAGCTTTGCAGCATCATGTGCACGTCGCGGAAGCGGGCCGCGAGAATGCCGATGAACAGCAGCAGCCAAGCCATGTTGATCGCCAGAATCGCAAGTCCCGGTATCACCAGCAGGCTCGCAAAACCGATGGGCACAGTGAAGATGAGCGCCACCACGACGTAGATGACGGCCGTGTGCGCGAGATAGACCAGGTTGCGCCACAGCACGTGGACCACGAAGGCGAATAGCGGTCGCTTCGACTGCAACAGGTAGGTGGCGGCCCCGACAAAGCAGTTGGCGCCCTCCATCAGCGACGTGCTGATGAAGTTCCACAGGATGATGCCCAGCGTGGCATAGGGCAGGTACTTCGTGTGCTCCTGCTTGAACAGGATGCCGACCAGGAAGCCCATCACCGCCACCTGGACCGCCAGGGACACGCTGATCCACAAGGGTCCCAGCACCGAGCGGCGATAGCGCTGACGCAGCTCCTGCATCGCCAGGATGTGCCAGATGTTCCACGCCTCCACGCCGCGACGCAGGTCGATCCAGGCGAGGCGTCGGTCGCGTTCGGTGGTGGACAGCATGGGCGGCTGGGAGCCTGTGGTTCTCGCGGATCGGGCGGCGGCAGGCGCGGCCGGCGCCGCGCGGCCCGTGGTCTTCAGGGTTTCCGTGGCAGGGAGGGCATGTATAGGCGGGCAGGGCGGCGAAGGCAAGCCGGCCGGCCGGGCAGCCTAGCGCCTCGGCGACTTGCCGCTAAGCTCCAGATAGGTATCGACAAATCGCTGGATGCAGGCGGCGAGGGCGAAGCGTTCCTCGACCCTCAGGCGGGCCGCCGCGCCGCGCGCCGCGCGCTGCGCCGCAGGCTCCGCCAAAAGCCCGTTCAGGGCCCGGGCCAGGCCCGCCGGATCGCGCGGCGGCACCGGCTGCCCGGTATCGCCCAGGATCAGGCGCGCGTCGCCGACATCGGTGGCCACGGCCGGCAGGCCCGCCGCCATCGCCTCGGCCAGCGCGTTCGAGAAGCCTTCGCCATAGGCCGAGCTTGAGACCGCCAGATCGCCGGCCGCCAGCAGCGCCGGCACGTCCGCGCGCTCGCCAAGCCCCAGCACGCGCGGTGGCGCGGCCAGGCGCTCGGTGCCGCGCCCGACCAGCAGCAGCGTGGCGCCAGGGACCTGCGCCAACGCGGCCAGCAGGGTCGCATGGTCCTTCATCGGATCGACCCGTGCGACATGGATGAGGACCGTCGCGTCCGGCGCCAGTCCCAGCGCCCGGCGCAGGCTGGCGCGCGCCGCCGGGTCCGGCCGGAAGCGCGCCGTGTCGATGCCGTTGGGGATCACGCGCACTGCCGGGGCGCGCAGTCCCAGCCCGCGGTGGTAGTCGAGCCCGGCCTGGGAATTCGCGACCAGCAGGTCGGCGCTTCCCGCCAGCCGCAGCCAGGCGCCGCGGACCAGGTGGAACATCCGGCCATAGTCGCGATCGGCCATGTCCGAGCAGCGCAGGTTCCAGGCGTGGCGCACCTGGCGCTTGAGGCCGCTCAGCGGCAGGGCAAGCGTGGCGGCGAGATCGGCGTGGTACATCCAGCTCTGCACGACGTCGGGCCGCGCCGTCCGGATCGCGCGGGCCAGGCGAAGGATGGCCCGCGGGTCGGGCCGGCCGCGCCGCATGCCGAGGTCGCGGAGCGGAATCCCGGCGGCGGCGATGCGGTCGGCCTGCGCGCCGCCCGGCACCATCGCGACGACGGATTGCTCGAGCGCAGGCGGCCGCGCCGCTACCAGCGCGGCCAGCATGGTTTCCGCCCCGCCGGTCTCGAGACCGGCAATGACATGCAGCACGCGGATGGGATTTCGGCGGGCGGGCTCAGCCATGACGCCGGGCGCCTTGTCCGGCGCCTGTTGCCGGTCAGGCCGGCTGGACGGCGCCCGAGCGGATCTGCGCGGTCACCGGCGCGGCGTCGGGCGTCTTGCTGGGATCGGCGTAGAAGCAGGCTTCCATCCGCCCCTCGGCGATGTCGCGCGCGAACTTGATCAGGTGATAGCTGACCACCGCGAGGTGGATCACCTCCTCCACCCTGCCCTGGCGCAACAGCGGGCGCGCGGCCTGCCAGAACTTGTCGCGATAGTCCGAGCGCGCGCCGACATGCCACAGCACGCGGCGGATGACGCCCATGCCCATCTTGATTTCCTTCCAGCCGACCTTGCGCTGCACCTTCAGCCGGTTCGGATAGGTATGCTCGGTCTGATAGAGGAAACGCCTGATCAGGTTGTCGGGCGTGTAGGCCTCGGTAATGCACTCCTGCCACATCTTCACCGTGTCGTCGTACGGCATCTTGAAGACGACGTTCGACACCCGGCCCTCGCCGCCGATCAGCCGGCCTTCCTTCTCCAGCCGCGCGTAGAGCGGCGTCTTCGGCAGGGCATAGAGCAGGTTGATCGTCAGCATCGGGATGTTCGACGCCTCGATGAAGCGCAGGATGTTGCGCCCCGTATCCGGCGTATCCGTGTCCAGCCCCATGATGATGCCGGACACCACCTCCATGCCGTAGGCGTTCAGCGTCTGGATCGCCTCGAGGATCGGCTGGCGCAGATTCTGCTTTTTCTGCGCCGCCAGCAGAGCGTCCTCCTCCGGCGTCTCGATGCCGACGAAGACCGTGTCGAACGCGGCCTCGCGCATCTCGGCCAGGATGTCCGTGTTCTGCGCCAGATTCAGCGTAGCCTCGCAGGACAAGCGCAACGGATATCCGTTGGCCTTCTGCCAGTCCTTCACCGGCCCCAGCATCGCGCGCGTCGCCTTGGCGTTGCCGATGAAGTTGTCGTCGACGAAATAGACCGGTCCGACCGCGCCGTTGCGCCGGATCGATTCCAGCTCGCGCACCAGCTGCTCGGGCGTCTTCAGCCGCGGGTTGCGGCCATAGAGCGCGGGAATGTCGCAGAACTCGCAGCGATAGGGGCAGCCGCTGGAGAACTGCACGCTGCCGAGGAAGTAGTCCGACACGTCGATCTTGTCGTAGGCCGGCGTCGGGAACTGGTCGAGCGGCCGGCGGTCGTTGGTGACGAACTTGATCTGCGACGGCGGCCGGCGCGGCCCTTCGTCGATGTATTGGATGATCTTGTCGGTGCTGTCGCCGATCTCGCCGACATGGAGCAGGTCGACGTCGGGATAGTATTCCGGCGCGCCGGACCCCGACGGTCCGCCCAGCACGGTCAGCTTGTCGAAGCGGTGCGCGCGCGCGACGATGTCGTGGATGAAGCGGCGTTGCACGTGCATGCCCGAGGTGAACACGGCA
>JADZDN010000356.1 GCA_020851015.1 Alphaproteobacteria bacterium
AGGCGGATCACCTGGCCGCGGCGGCGGCGCTTCAGCGCCGTCTCGAAGGTGCGCGTCAGGTCCTCGGCCTCCTCGGCCACCTCGATCTCGCTGTCGCGGATGATGCGGAACATGCCGTGGCCGCGCAGCTCGAAGCCGGGAAACAGTTGTCCCAGGTAGAGGCTGATGGCGCGCTCGAGCGGCAGGAAGCGGATCGCCGAGCCCGGCAAACGCACGAAGCGCGCGATGCGCGGCGGCACGGCGACAAGCGCGTTCAGCGCGCGCGCGTCGGACGGGCGGAACAGCGACAGGATCAGCCCGAAGCCGAGGTTGGGGACGAACGGAAAGGGATGCGCCGGGTCGACCGCCATCGGCGTCAGCACCGGAAACACGTTGGCCATGAAATGGCGTTCCAGCCACTCGTGCTCCGCCGGCGTCAGATCATCGGGCGACACCACCGCCACGCCGGCCTCGCGCAGCTCGGTCAGCAGCGTGTTCAGGCAGCGCTGCTGGTCCTGCATCAGCGCGTGCGCCTTTTCGTGAATGGCCGCCAGCGCCTGGGCGGGCGTCATGCCGTCGTCGCTCGGCGTATCGACGCCGGCATCGACCTGGCCCTTCAGCCCGGCCACGCGCACCATGTAGAATTCGTCCAGGTTGCTGGCCGAGATCGACAGGAACCGCAGGCGCTCCAGCAGGGGATGCTGGCGGTTGTCCGCTTCCTCCATCACGCGCGTGTTGAACGCCAGCCACGATAATTCGCGGTTGATGAAGCGCTCGGGCGCGGCGGCATCGATGCGCGGCTTGGGCGCGCGCTTCGCCTGGGTCAAGTGCATCCTCCTGCCCGCCGGGGCGGGCGCCGGTCCTTTCGGGACCTGCGCGCGCACGGCATGCCCGGGCGTGCTCGAATCCTGTATACCATTCCTACCGCCTGAATGTGACCGAGTCGTGACTCCGGCCGGCGGAAGCGAGATAGAACGGACCCGATGAGCCGCCGCCTCTACCTGATGCGCCACGCCAAGTCCAGTTGGGATGACGACGCGCGGGGCGATCGCGACCGC
Organism: Alphaproteobacteria bacterium; assembly: GCA_020851015.1. The sequence continues at coordinate 1,038 of JADZDN010000356.1, forward strand.
GACCTGTCCGCGCGCGGCCGCCAGGCCGCCGACCGCATGGGCGCCTACTGCGCGGCCGAGCGGATCGCCCCGGCCCTGATCCTGTGCTCGACCGCAAAGCGGACCCGCGAGACCCTGGCGCGGTTGGCGCCGCACCTGCCCAACGCGCGGCGGATCGAGTTCGAGGAGGGGCTCTACCTGGCCGGGGCGGCCGAGCTGGTCCGACGCCTGCGGCAGGTCGAGGATGCCTTGCCCTCGGTCATGCTGCTGGGGCACAACCCGGGTCTGCAGGAACTGGCCGCGACGCTGTGCAGGGGCGGCGACGAAGCCGCGCTGGCGCGACTGAGGGGGAAATACCCAACCGGCGCCCTGGCGGAGATCGCGCTGCCGGCGAAGCACTGGCGACAGGTCGAGATCGACACCGGCACGCTGGTGCGATTCGTGACGCCGCGCGACCTGACGTGACGCGCCAGACCCCTTGGGCGGCGGCAATGGCCGCGTCGATGCTGCTGATGCTGGCGCCGGCGGTCTGGAACGGCTTTCCGCTGATGTTCTACGACACCGGCGCGTTCATCGACCAGGCGCTGACCGGCAAGTTCGTGGCCGAGCGCGCGGTCGCCTATGCGTGGTTCCTGAAGCTGACCGGCCCCACGTACAGCCTGTGGCCGGTCGTCATCGTCCAGGCGCTGATCACGGCGCTTACGATGCGCGAATGCGCGCGGGTGCTGGCGCCGACGCTCTCCCCCGGACGCCTCGTGGCGATCGTTCTGGCATTGTGCGTCGGCACCGGCCTGCCCTGGTATGTGGGCCAGGTGCTGCCGGATTTTCTGACCGCCCCGATGGCGCTGGCGCTCTACCTGCTGGGGCTGCACGCAGACGCGATCAGCCTGCCGCGCAAGCTGGCGCTGCTGGCGATGTGCGTGCTGGCCGTGGCGGCGCATGCCGCGCACCTGCTGCTGGCCGGCGGTCTTGCCGCCTGCATCGCCGCGTTCCAGCTCGCCCGAACGTGGCGGCCATCGTGGTGCCCGGCGATGCGGCCGCGCTGGCATTGGCCGGCACTGTCGGTGGCGCTCGCGCTTGTCTTCCTGCTGGCCAGCAACTTCGTGCGCACCGGCGAGGTGTTCATCAGCCGCGCCGGGCCGGCATTCGTGTTCGGGCGCCTGGTTCAAGACGGCATCGTCAAGCGTCTGCTCGACGAGACCTGCCCCGGCGCCGGCTACGGTCTCTGCGCCTACAAGGACACGCTGCCCGCCAACGCCAACGACTGGCTGTGGGGTCCGGCGACGCCGTTCTGGGAATTGGGCGGGTTCGAGGGCACGGCCGCCGAGTCCGCGCGCATCATCGCCGACAGCTTGCGGCGCTACCCGCTGATGCACCTTCGCACCGCGGCGGAAGCGACCGTGGAGCAGTTCTTCACCTTCCGCACCGGGGACGGGATCGAGGCGCAGCCCTGGCCGACCTGGTGGGCGATGGAGACTTTCCTGCCCGCCCAGCTTCCGGCTTATGTCGCGGCGCGCCAGCAGAAGAACGAGATCGACTTCACCGTCGTGAACTGGCTGCAGGTGCCGATCGGCCTGGCGTCGATGGCGGCGGCGGTCGCGGTTGTCGCGGTATCCTTGCGGCGCAGGCGCTGCGACGACCGGTCATTGCTGCCGGGCTTTCTGCTGCTGGCCCTGCTGGGCAACGCCTTTATCTGCGGCGCGTTGTCGAACCCGCACGACCGCTACCAGTCGCGGCTGCTGTGGGCGGTTCCCTTCGCGCTCTTGCTGCTGGCCTCCCGGAGCGCCCAACGCCGCGCCTAGGGCTCGTCCCAGAACCGGTCCAGCTTCACGACCTTGCGGCTGATGCGCGCGGCGCGCGGCATGTCGCCGGCGATGCGCGCGGCGTGCCAGCCGGCCAGCAGGTCGCTGGCGCGGCCGAGGGGCGCGCCGTCGGCGGCAAGCTCGTCGACCAGCCGCCGGCCGACCACCGCGTCGTTCATCGAGCCCAGGCAGTCCTGCATCTCGGCCAGCCGGCGCGCGTAGGGCAGCGCCGTCTTGCGCGGAAACAGGCCGCGGAAGAACTCGGCCGCGTAACGCGCCTTCTTGGCGTTGATGCGCAGCCGGTGACGCTCGTCGTCCTCGAGGTCGTCGAACCGCTTGGCCAGCTTGCGCACCTTGCGATGCCGCACCGCCAGCACTTCGCGCGCGACCTCGCCGATCGGCCGGTTCCACGGCCCGGGCGCCGCGTCGTCGACCGTCGCCTCGGAAAGTTCGCTGCCGCCGCTCTCCAGCCACAAATCGAGCTGAAGCTGCAGGCGCGTGTAGCGGCGCTCGTCCAGCGTGGCGGCGACCAGCTCATAGGCCTCGCCCCGCGCGCGCTCGGCCTGCTCGATCAGCGCCTGCACGCTGTCGTCCTCGGGCAGGCGTTCCTGCAGCGGCCGCAGCGTCTCGCCGATGAATACGTCCCAGTCGCGGGCGGGCGCAAAGCTCTGCTGGGCCCAGCGAAGCTCGGCCACGAAATGCGCGCGCTGCTCGGTGGGCAGCACGCCGGCGAACAGCGCGAACGCGGCGCGCAGCCGGCGGATGCCGACACGAAGCTGGTGCACGCCTTCGGCATCTTCGCCCAGCCGCGAGCAGTCCTCGTTGGCGCGCAGATGCTGCAGGCACTGGCGCGCGATGACCGCGAAGCCCTGCCAGGCGGTCAACCCGGCGTCGAGGTCGAACGGCGCCGCCTTAGTCGGCTGCGGCTTGGCGCCGAGCAGCAGGTCGTATCCGCGCGAGGCCTTGGACCGGTACTCGACGGTGAACGGCACGCGATCGTGCAGGCGCAGCGCCAACTCGTACAATCGCGCGGCGCGCCCCGACTTCAGCTCGAGCTCGGCCTCGCAGACCGGCTCGCGGCCGTTCGGCGTGGCGATCTCGCCGGTATCGACCGCCAGCTCGATCTTGGAATCCTCCAGCACCAGCGCCGTGGTCGACCGCGTGATGTCGGAGACGAAGGCCTCCTTCAGCTCCTCCGCGCCCTGGACCGGCAGGGACTCGCGGATCTCGCCGTCGTCGATGCGGTCGAGATCGGGACGGTCGCCGGGGATCGTCGTCTCCCATTCGCGATAGCGATGCGCCGCGCCGACGCTGCCATTCTCGTCCGGCGCCTTCAGCGTCTGGATGCGGTGGTTGCCGACATGGCGCACGCGCAGCGCGATGCGGTTCTTGCGCAGCGCCAGGTCGTCGGTATCGAAATAGACGTTGCGCAGCTTGCGCGTGCGCGCGGCGGACTGGCGCAGCTCGCGCAGCAAGGGGTGGCGCCGCAGCCGGCCGAGCTCATCCGGCTTCATGCGGAGTTTCAGTTCGGTCTCGGTATTCACGGGCCCCCCGACAACGGACGGCGCGACGTTAGCCCGGCGATTCCGCCTCTGTCATTTGTTATAATACCTTCAATAAACCGTCACAGTGGTATCATCTCGTTGATCGTCCGCGACTAATTCGCGCGGAGTTATCCACACAACTCACAGCCCCGGCAATACCCCCTGCAAGTCCTCCTCGGCATCGAGGACCGCGCGCGCCAAGGCGACACTGAGGGCACGCTGTTCAACCAGCGCCGTTCGGTCCAGCGCTTCGACCATCCGCCCGGCCGCCGCGAAGGAGCGTTCCATCCGGCTGACCAGGTACTCGATCAACCCCGGCGGCACGCGGAGCTGGCGGTCGGCGAACAGCTTGCCCAGCACCGCCGCCAGCACGACGTCGTCCGGCGCCTCGATCGCCACGCTGGCCGCCGCGCCCAGGCGCGAGCGGAGGTCGGGCAGCGCCACCTGCCAGCGCGCCGGGGCCGAGCGCGCCGCGGCCAGCACATGGCCGCGCCGCTCGCCCATCATGTTGTAGAGATGCAGCAGCGCGCGCTCGTCGAAGCAGTGCGGCGCGTCGGCCGGATCGCGATCGCCGAAATCGAGCGCCACGGCGCGCGCCGCGCCCAGCGCCGCCGGAAGCGCCGGCACCGTGATCGCGGCCGGGTCGAGCGCGATCGCGTGATGGCGCGCCTGCCAGAGATGCAAAAGGTGGCTCTTGCCGCTGCCGGCGGGCCCGTGCAGGGCCACCAGCGTCGTCGGCCAGTCGGGATAACGCTCGATCCAGGCCAGCGCCGTGCCGTTCGACGGGCCGACGACGAAGTCCGCCGCGTCGAGCGAGGCGCGATGGCCGAGCGCGAAGACGAGCTGGGGCGAGTCGCTCACGAGCCGCCGTCCGTCGGCTGGTGGCCCAGGTAGAACGGGCTTGCCAGGTAGCGCGCGAGGGCGAAGCGCACGCCGACGCCGATCACCGCCGCCACCGGCACGGCGAGCAGGATGCCGACGAAGCCGAACAACGCGCCGCCGGCGAGCAGCGCGAAAATGATCCACACCGGATGCAGCCCGACGCGGTTGCCGACGAAGCGCGGCGTCAGGAAATTGCCCTCGGCGAACTGGCCGACGGCGAACACCGCGACGACCATCAGAACGCCCTTCAGCGCGCCGAACTGCACCAGCGCCAGCGCGACGCCGATCACGAGCCCGATCGCCATGCCGAAATAGGGCACGAAGGAGATCAGCCCGGTAAGCACGCCGACCGCCAAGCCGAAATCGAGCCCGACCAGGCTGAGGCCGAGGCCGTAGAAGCACGCAAGGACGAAACAGACCGTCGCCTGCCCGCGCAGGAATCCCGCCAGCGTGCGGTCGACCAGACGCACCTGTTCGCGGATCGTGTCGGCATGCTGGCGCGGCAGCCAGGAATCGATCCGCGCCACCAGACGCGGCCAGTCGAGCAGCAGGTAAAACGCCACGATCGGCGTGATGACGGCGATCGACACCAGGTTGACGATGATCGCGCCGCCGCCAAGCAGCCCCCCGACGATGCCCACCAGCCAGTTCGCCGCCGGCCCGGCATAGTCCATCGCGCCGGCGCGCAGGCGTTCGGCGAGGTCGGGCGGCAGCATCTCGCGCGCCATCTCGATCACCGGCAGGGCCCGATCGCGCAAGGCGTTCATGTAGTCCGGCAGGCGGCGGGCGAAGCCCGCGATCTGGCCGACCAGCACCGGGGCCAGCAGCAGAAGCAGCAGCACGACCGCCAGGCAGAAGGCGCCGGTCACCACGACGGTCGCCAGCGAGCGCGACAGGCGCCGGCGCTGCAACGCATCGACCAGCGGGTCGAGCAGATAGGCGACCGCGGCGCCGGCGACGAACGGCACCAGCACGCTGCCCAGCTCGTAGAGGGTGAGCCCCGTCAGCGCCAGCAGCACCAGCCAGAACCACCCGTGGCGGCTCATCGCGCGCCGCCTTCCAGCCGCGCCGCGCCGCGCAGACCCTGGGCGACGTAGGCGGCGCCGGACGCGAAGGTGCTGGCGGCCACCAGATAGACCAGCGGCGCCACGAGGCCGACGTCGAACACCTGGCCCAGCCGCGCCAGCGCCGCCGCCGCAAGCGCGATCTGCAGGCCCGTGTTGACCTTGCTGACCATGAGCGGCCGCAGCTTGAAGGGATGGCCGAGCGCGTGGCCGATCAGCACGCCGGCCACGATCAGCGCGTCGCGGAAGACGACGAGGATCACCAGCCAGGCCGCGAGATGGCCCTGGTAGCCCAGCGTGACGTAGACGCTGACCAGCAACGCCTTGTCGGCGAGCGGGTCGAGATAGCCGCCGATGACCGTTCGCGCGTGGAACTGCTTGGCCAGGAACCCGTCCACCCCGTCGGAAATGCCGGCGCCGATGAACAGCCAGAACGCCGCCGCGGGCTGGTCGGCGATGATCAAGTAGATGGTGATCGGCACGGCGCACAGGCGGCCCACCGTGATCAGGTTCGGCGCGATGAGCCGGAGGGCGGAGGCGGTCACTGCGGGCTGGCCGCGGCCCCGGTTGCCGCCGCCGCGGGCATGGGCCGGGCCGGGGCCGGATCGGCGGGCGCGAGCTTCAGTTCCCAGTCCGGCGGGGCTGGCGACAGCACCATGTCCTTCTGGAGCGCCGCCGCCTGAAGCTGCTCGGGATCGCCCGAATAGACGATCGACAGGCTGGCGAGTTTGCGGCTGAGCGCCGTCACGTCGACCCGCCGCACACCCGACACTTCGGACAAGCGTCGCCGCGCCTCGACCAGCTCGCCGAGCGAGCCCAGCGGCATCGACAGGCTGAGACGCTGCTCCTCGCCGAACCGCATCAGGTGGCTGCGCTTCCACTGCTCCTCGACCGCGCGGGTCTGGTCGCGGGCGATCGCGCCCAAGCGTTCGTCCAGTGCGGCCGCCTGCGGCACGACGATCGGCTTGTCCGGCGTCGCTGGCGGCCGGGTGCCTTCCGCCGGCACGCCCGCGCGCCCGCGATTGACCGCGACCTGCAGCAACGTGGCCTTGCTGCGGGGATCCTCGTTCGCCGTCAGGACCGCGACGATGGTCTCGACCGCGCGGTACCGCGCCGCGATCGCGCCCAGCTTCGCCCCATCGCCGGCGACCGCGCCGGCCGCGTCGATGGCTTCGGCATCGGCCAGATCGCCGATCGGCACGATCATCGGCACGAGTCCCGCGCCCTGCGGCAGATTCGCCCAGGCCTTGCGCCAGGGATTGGCGTCCTCCCACAGGATGGCGGTCTGCGTCGGCGCCTTGCCGGTGACATAGACCGGCAGCACGACGATGGGCCGGCTGATCGTCTCGGCGAAGCGCATGTTGGCCTGCTGCATCAGCTGGCGCAGATCCTCGGGCTTGAAGCGTACCGTCAGCTCGGCCAGGTAGCGCACCGGGGAGGTGCGCTCCTTGTTGACCTCGAGCGCCTGCACCAGCGCCTCGACCTGGCGGTCGGTGAGGCGCGGCTGGCGCGCCAGGTCCTCGGCCAGCACGATCCGCTCGAACACCTGGCGCAGCGCCCGGCGCTGGCCATCGGCCAAGGCCTTGACGCGCGCGGCGGCGGCCGTCTGGTCGGTGGCGTCGACCGCGACGCCGCGGGCGGTGAACACGTCGTCGGCCTGCGCCAGCGCCCGGCCGGGCGCCAGCACCACGCCCAGCGCCAAGGCCGCGACCCACACGAACGCCCGAAACCGGCCGACCACGGCCATTGCAAACCTTCCTGGAACCAGTATTGTCGGCGCGCATCGCCCGGCGATCCGCCCATTGAGCGGCGAAGGCGGACGACGGCTAACCCCCTGCCATTTCTTACTGGAAGCCCGACGAGGACGCCATAGCCAGCCGGACCTACAGGGAAGCGGGTGTGGATATCGACGCGGGCGACGCGCTGGTCCAGGCGATCAAGCCGCTGGCCCGTTCTACCGCCCGCCCGGGGGCCGATCCGCGCCTGGGCGGATTCGGCGCGTTCTTCGACCCCAAGGCAGCGGGATTCAAGGATCCGCTGCTGGTGTCCACAACCGACGGCGTCGGCACCAAGCTGAAGATCGCCATCGAATCCAACAAGCACGACACCGTGGGCATCGACCTGGTGGCGATGAGCGTCAACGACCTGGTGGTCCAGGGCGCCGAGCCGCTGCTGTTCCTGGACTATTTCGCCTCGGGCAAGCTTGAGGTCGGCGTGGCCGCCACCGTCATCAAGGGCATCGCCGAGGGCTGCCGCATCGCCGGCTGCGCGCTGGTAGGCGGCGAGACGGCCGAGATGC
>JADZDN010000357.1 GCA_020851015.1 Alphaproteobacteria bacterium
ACGGCGCCGAGCAGATCGCGGTGCGCGCGCGGGACTGCGGCTTCGAGGTGGTCTACGAGGGCATCCGCCTGACCCCCGCGCAGATCGTCAACGCGGCGCTGGAGGAAGGCGTGCACGTGGTCGGGCTGTCGATCCTCTCGGGCAGCCACGTCGCCCTGGCGCGCGCGGTGCTCGCCGGCATGAAGAAAGCCGGCATCGGCGAGGTGCCGCTGGTGCTGGGCGGCATCGTTCCGCCGGAGGACGAGAAGGCCTTGAAGGACGCCGGCGTCGCCCGCGTCTTCACGCCTAAGGACTACGACCTGACCCGCGTGATGGACGAGATCGTGACGATCGCCGAGGGGGCCTTCAAACCCTCGCCCGCTACCGCGGGAGAGGGTGGACGCCGCAAAGCGGCGGCCGGGTGAGGGCCTTCGGGCTGGAGCGGCACCGGCCCTCACCCGCCCTGCGCTTCGCTCCGGGCACCCTCTCCCGCCGTTGGCGGGAGAGGGACTAAGACGCCAGCGCCTTCACGCCGGGCAGCTCCTTGCCTTCGAGCCATTCCAGGAACGCGCCGCCCGCGGTCGAGACGTAGCTGAACTTCTCCCCGACGCCGGCGTGGCGCAGCGCGGCCACCGTGTCGCCGCCGCCCGCCACGCTCAAGAGCTGCTTGGCCTGCGAGCGTTGCGCGACGTGGCGCGCCACCGCCGACGTGCCGGCGTCGAAGGGCTTCACCTCGAACGCGCCTAAGGGGCCGTTCCACACCAGCGTCTTGCAGGTGTCGATTTCTTTGTTCAGCGCGGCGATCGACGTGGGACCGATGTCCAGGATCATCTGGTCGGCCGGCACCAAATTGATGTCCAACGTGCGGCTGGGGCTGCCTTCCTTGAACTCCGGCGCCACCACCGCGTCCACCGGCAGGATGACCTGGCAGTTCTTCTTCTTCGCCTCGGCGAGGATCGACCGCGCCGTGTCGGCCAGGTCCTTCTCGCACAGGCTCTTGCCCACGGCGACGCCCTGGGCGTTGAGGAAGGTGTTGGCCATGCCCCCGCCGATCACCAGCTTGTCGACCTTGGCGACGAGGTTGCCGAGCAGGTCGAGCTTGGTGGAGATCTTGGCGCCGCCCACAACCGCCATCACCGGGCGCGCCGGCTTTTCAAGCGCCTTCGACAGCGCCTCCAGCTCCTCCTGCATCAGCCGGCCGGCCGCCGACGGCAGCAGCTTCGCGATCGCCGCCGTGGAGGCATGGGCGCGGTGCGCGCAGGAGAAGGCATCGTTGACGTAAAGATCGCCCAGGGACGCGAGCTGCTTGGCGAAGCCCTGGTCGTTAGCCTCCTCCTCCGCGTGGAAGCGCAGGTTTTCCAGCAGCGCCACCTCGCCGTTCTTCAGGCCGGCGACGGCGGCTTCGGCCTTGCCGCCCACGCAATCCTCGGCGAAGGCGACGCGCTTGCCGCCCAGCACCTTGCTGAGGGCCGGGGCCAATGGTCCCAGCGACATCGACGGCACCACCTTGCCCTTGGGCCGGTCGAAGTGGGAGATCACCACCACCCTGGCCCCCTTTTCCGCCAATTCGCGGATCGTGGGCGCCAGGCGTTCCACGCGCGTCATGTCGCCGACCTTGCCGTCGCGCATCGGCACATTGAGGTCGGCGCGCAGGATCACCCGCCTGCCGGCGACCGGCACGTCGTCGATGGTCTTGAATCCGGGCATCTTCCTCTCCTTGGCCGGCCGGCGACTTGCCACAGGGTTGCGGAAAAAGCAACACGGTGCGGCATTCTCAACATTGTCCCGCGGGGCATGGCCGCGCTAGAAATGGGCCACGTTCTCGGGGCGGGGCGGAAATCCCCACCGGCGGTAGGCATGGGCAACCCGAAGGGGAGATCATGCGAGCCCGCGAGCGCCCGGCATTCCATCGCCGGGGTCAGCAGAGCCGGTCCAAGTCCGGCGCCGACGGTCACAGTCCGGATGAAAGAGAACGGGCAGCCGCGGGCTGTCGGCCTTGCGCCGATGGCCCTGGGCCGATGTATCCGCGCATCCCGCGCGCGGAGCTTCGCCGCTTCCCGTCCCTCGCCCTGGTTCTGGTTTCGGCTCTTAAGGAGAAGACCCATGAATCAGCGCAGTTCGACCGACTTCCTCCGCAACGACGCCGGCAAGCGCGTCGCCTTCATCCAGGCTTGCTGGCACAAGGACATCGTCGACCAGTGCCGTTGCGCCTTCGTCGCCGCCATGGGCCGCGCGGGCTATCCGGCCAGCAGCATCGACGTCTACGAGGTGCCCGGCAGCTTCGAGATTCCGCTCCAGGCCAAGCTGCTGGCGAAGTCGGGCCGCTATGCCGCCATCGTGGCGTCGGGGTTGGTCGTGGACGGCGGCATCTATCGCCACGAGTTCGTCGCCGACGTGGTGATCGGCGGGCTGATGCAGGTGCAGCTCATGACCGAGGTACCGGTGATCTCGGCCGTGCTGACGCCGCAGCATTTCCACGACCACGCCGAGCACCAGCGCTTTTTCCGCGAGCATTTCGTCGTGAAGGGCGAGGAGGCCGCCCAGGCCTGCACGCGCACGATCGAGACCCTGCGCGCGACGCGTCCGGCGGCCTGACGACAGCCCCTCCCCCTAACCCCCTCCCGCAAGGGGAGGGGGAACTCTATGTTTCTTGCCTAGTATTTTGTCCCCTCCCCCTCGACGGGGGAGGGTTAGGGTGGAGGTGATCGCGCGGGTGGAACGCACAAGAGCCAGGCATCGATGACTACTTGCTGGGTCCTGACCGACGGCACGATCGGCATGGTGAACCAGGCGCTCGGCTTCGCCGAAGCCATGGGCCTGCGGCCCGTGCTGAAGACCTTCCGCGCCCGCGCGCCCTGGCGGTTCCTGGCGCCGCAGCTCTGGCTGCTGCCGCATCGGGCCGCCACGCCCGAGAGCGATCCGATCGGCCCGCCCTGGCCCGACGTGATCGTGGCCTGCGGGTCGAAGTCGATCGCGCCGCTGCTGCGCATCCGCCGCAAGGCCAAGGGCCGCACCAAGGTAATTTACGTGCAGGACCCGACGCTCAGCCCCGCGCGCTTCGACCTGGTGGTGGCGCCGATGCACGACCGCCTCAGCGGACCGAACGTGCTTGTGGTGCGTGGCGCGGTCAACCGCGTGACTCCAGCGCGGCTCAAGGATGAAAGCGCGAAATTCGCCGGGCAGTTCGACCGCCTGCCGCGCCCGCGCGTGGCGGTGACGATCGGCGGCAACAGCGCGGCCTATCACCTGACCCCGGCGATCATCGAGAAGCTGGCAAGCGACCTGGCGAGCTTGTGCCGGCGCGACGGCGCCGGGCTGATGGTGACGACCTCGCGCCGCACCGGCGCGGAGGCCGAGGCGCTGCTGCGCGACAAGCTGGCCGGCCTGCCGGCCGTCCTGTGGGACGGCACGGGCGACAATCCCTATTTCGCCTTCCTCGGCCTGGCGGACTTCGTGATCGTCACCGGCGATTCGGTCAACATGGTCAGCGAGGCGCTGGTCAGCGGCAAGCCGGTGCTGGTCGCGCATCTCGAAGGCGGCACGCCGAAGTTCCGCCGCTTCCACGAGGACCTGGAGCGCGAGGGCCTGACGCGCCCGTTCAAGGGCAAGCTCGAAACCTGGACTTACACCCCGCTCGACGACACAAAGCGCGCGGCGGCGGAGGCGCGGCGGCGGCTGGGGATCGGCCCGGCATGACGCCCAGGCCCGACGCCTGTATAGTTGCATCGTGCAATGCACGAGGAACGCATGTCGAAACGCAATTCGTCCGCAACCGCCCGCGTGACCAATCGGTTTCAAACCGTGATCCCAAAGGCGATCCGCGACCAGGCTCGGATCAAGCCGGGCGATTTGCTGCACTATCGCGTGGAGAAGGGCCGTATCGTCGTGGAAAAGAAATCGTCCGGCACAGGCCGCGATTTCGACCCGTTCGACGCTTTCGTCGAATGGCAAAGCGCGGAAGACGAAAAAGCGTTCCGCGACTTGTAGGATGCCCCGTTTCAGTCGGTGGGACGTGGTGGCCGTCCCGTTCCCCTATGCCGAGGGCGACGGATCCAAACACCGCCCCGCCGTCGTCGTTTCCGCCAACGAACTCGCGGATCGCCACGGATTCCATTGGCTCGTTATGATCACGAGCGCCGGCCGGGCAATGGCGAGACGACATCGCAATCGACGACCCCAAGGCGATCGGTCTTGGCGTTCCCTGCGTCATCCGGCCCAGCAAGATTGCTACCGCCGAGGAAGACCGGATCACCCGAAAAATCGGCACTCTGCCGACACGGTTGCGCAACGCGCTGCACGCGGAGTTGAAACGCTACTGTCCCTGAACGGATTCGCCTAAGCGATCGCGCCCGCCGCGCGCAGCCTTGCGATTGCCGCCGCGTCCATCCCCAGCACCTCGCGCAGCACCGCGTCGGTGTGCTGGCCCAGCGTCGGCGGGGCCGCGGGCTCGCGCACCGGCGTGTCGGACAGGTTGAGCGGCGAGCCCATGATCTTGACCGTCCCCGCGAGGGGATGCGGCACCGCGCGCACCATGCGCCGCGCCGCGGCCTCGGGCGAGCCCAGCGCTTCCTTGACGTCGCGCACCGCCCCGCCCGGCACGCCCGACTTCAGCAGGCGCTCGATCCACCAGGCGCGCGGCTTCGCCTTCATGACGGCGGCGATCTCCGGCACCAGCGCCGCGCGGTTCTGGCTGCGCAGCGGGTTGGTCGCGAAGCGCGGGTCGGCGGCCAGGTCGGGCCGCGCGATCACCTCGGCGCAGAACTTGCGGTACTGGCCGTCATTGCCTACCGCCACCACGATGTCGCCGTCGGACGCGGTGAAGGTCTGGTAGGGCGCGATGTCGGCGTGCGCGTTGCCATAGCGCTTGGGCACGGTGTCGAGCAGCAGCGCCGAGGACGCGACGTTGGCGAGGTTCGCCATGCTGCAGTCGAGCAGCGCCAGGTCGATGTGCTGGCCGCGGCCCGTCTGCTGGCGCGCGATCAGCGCGGCCAGGATCGCCTGCACCGCGTACATGCCGGTCATCACGTCGGACAGCGCCACGCCGACCTTGAGCGCGGGCCCCTCGGGCTGGCCGGTGATCGACATCAGGCCGGACTCGCCCTGGATCACCGCGTCGTAGCCCGCGCGCGCGGCAGCCGGGCCGGTGCGGCCGTAGCCGGAGATCGAGCAGTAGACCAGGCCCGGGTTGAGCGCGCGCACCGCTTCGTAGTCGAGGCCGAATTTCTTCAGCCCGTCGAGCTTGAAGTTCTCCACCAGCACGTCGGCGCGTTCGGCCAGCGCGCGGGCTAGCGCGGCGCCCTCGGGCTTGCCCAGGTCGACCGCGATGCCGCGCTTGTTGCGGTTGGCCGACAGGAAATAGGTGCTCTCCAGCCCCGCGATGCGCTTGCCCCAGCTGCGTGTGTCGTCGCCCGCGCCGGGCGGCTCGAGCTTGATCACGTCGGCGCCCAGGTCGCCCAGCGTCATCGTGCACCACGGTCCCGCCAGCACGCGCGACAGATCGAGCACGCGGATGCCGTCGAGCGGCGGCCGGCGCGTCTGGTCGTCCATTGCGTTCCTCCTGCCTTGCAGCCGGCGCGTTATCGCCCGGGCCGGCCGGCGAGGGCAAGCCCCGCGCGTTGGCCTGCGCCGCGCTTTCGCGCTAGAAGGGATCGCATGGCGAACAAGAACGGCAAGAACGGCGACGAAGCGGCGCTGGAGCGGCTGCAGATCCGCATGCTCGAGGTGCAGCAGGCCTATCATCGCGATCGCCGGCGCGCCGTGGTGCTCTTCGAGGGCGTCGATGCCGCGGGCAAGGGCGGCGCGATCCGGCGGCTGACCGAGCGGCTGGATTCGCGCGGGGTCAAGGTATGGCCGATCGGCCCGCCGGACCAGCACGACCAGGGCCATCACTACCTGCGCCGCTTCTGGGCGCGGCTGCCGGAACCGGGCACCATCGCGGTCTTCGACCGCTCGTGGTACGGCCGCGTGCTGGTCGAACGTATCGACGAACTGGTGCCGAAAGCGGACTGGAAGCGCGCCTACGAGGAGATCAACTGCTTCGAGCGCATGCTGACGGATGACGGTATCCGGCTGATCAAGCTGTTCATCGACATCGGCAAGAAGGAGCAGCTCCGCCGCTTCCGCGAGCGGGCGCTGGTGCCCTACAAGCGCTGGAAGGTGACCGACGCCGATCTGCGCATGCACCGGAACTGGAACGCCTACCAGCACGCCTTCAAGGACATGCTGAAGCACTGCTCCAGCCGCGCCGCGCCCTGGCACGTCGTGCCGGGCAACGACAAGACGAAGGCGCGGCTGAAGGTGCTGGCCATTGTCGGCGACGCGCTCGCCCATGACGTTGAACTGAAACCGCCGGAACTGCCGCCCGAGCTGCGCAACGCGCTGGAAAAGCTGCTGGGCGGCAGGCTCGATTAGCGCCGGCGGCTAGGGCTTCAGCTTGTAGCCGGATGCGAACAGGCGGTGCGTCAGCAGTCCCAGCGCAAGGTTGGCGCCGATCATCACCGCGACACCGGCCCCGAGCGACCCGTCGGCATGGCCGGTCATGCCGTAGCGGAAGCCGTCGATCATGTAGAAGAATGGATTGAGATGGGCCACGGTCAGCCACGGCTCGGGCAGGCGCTGCGTCGAATAGAACGTGCCGCTGAGGAAGGCGAGCGGCGTGATGACGAAGTTGGTCACCGCCGCCAGGTGATCGAACTTCTCCGACCACAGCCCGCCCAGCAGCCCGAGCAGCGAGAGCATCAGCGAGGCGCCGACGGCATGGAACAGCATGTACCCCGCGTGGTGGACCTGGACGCCGGCGAAGGGCGTCATCGCGATCGCGACCGACGCGCCGACCACCAGCCCGCGCGTCAAGCCCCCCAGCGCAAGCCCCGCCGTCTGCTCGGCCGCGCTCAGGGGCGGCATCAGCAGGTCGACGATGTTGCCCTGCACCTTGGCGATGATCAGCGACGACGAGGTGTTGGCGAAGGCGTTCTGGGTCATCGCCATGACGATCAGTCCGGGGGCCAGGAACTGGAGATAGGGCACGCCCGCCACCGCCTGGCTGCCGCCGCCCAGCGCCAGCGAGAACACGGCCAGGAACAGCAGCGTGGTGACGACCGGTGCCGCCACCGTCTGGGTCGCCACGTTCAGGAACCGGCGGATCTCCTTCTGGTAGAGCGTCCACAGGCCCAGCCAGTTGACGGGGCCGTAGCGGCGCGGTTTCGGCGGCATGCGTGACAAGCCTCTTGGTTCGACAGGCTCGCCACAAGGCTTCATCCCGAGCCTGTCGAAGGATGGGCCGACGCACGCGGCCTCATACGCCCGCCCGTGGCGCGGAGCAAGCCGGCATGGCATCGTGGCCTTCGCATGGACCGCGAGAGCAACCGCCCGTTCGACGGCCGGGACCGGCGGCGCAAGGTCGCGCGGCCCGCGACGCGCGAGCGGCTGGAGAAGGCGGCGCTCGCCTATCTCGAGCGCTACGCCAGCTCGGCGGAGAACCTGCGGCGCGTGCTGATGCGCCGGGTCGACCGCTCGGCGCGGCTGTGCGGCACCGACCGCGCGGAGGGCGCCGGCTGGGTCGACGCGCTGATCGAGCGCTACCGGCGCTCGGGCCTGATCGACGACCGCACCTATGCCGAGGCGGCCACCCGCTCGCTGCGCCGGCGCGGCGGGTCGGCGCGCATGGTGCGGATGAAGCTGAAGGCCAAGGGCGTGGACGCCGACACGGTCTCGGCCGCGCTCGATGCCGCCAGCGAAGGGGACGCGGACAGCGAGCACAAGGCCGCCAAGGCCTATGCCCGCCGCCGCCGCCTCGGCCCCTATGCGCCGGCGGCGACCCGCAAGGAGCGCCGGATGCGCGACCTGGCGGCGCTGGCGCGGGCGGGATTCTCCTACGACATCGCGCGCAGGGTGGTGGATGGGGAGGAGAACTGACGGCAAGGATGCGCACCATTGCCTGGCAGTGGATGCGCATATATAATGCGCACGACCAACAAAGGAACCTACCCATGCCCGCCCATCGCGCCGCGCGCGAAGGATCGCGCAAGCGGCCGACCAATTTGACGATCGATGCGGACCTACTGGACGCCGCCAAGGCGGCCGGCATCAACCTCTCGGCCGAACTGGAGCAGCGCTTGTGCGAGGTGTTGCGCGAGCGCGACCGCGCCGCCTGGCGGGCGGAAAACCAAGAAGCGGTCGAGAACTACAACGCCAGGATCGAGCGGATGGGAGTCTTCAGCACGGGGTTGCGCCGCTTCTGATGGCGCAGTTCGACGTACACCAGAACACCGACCCGCGATCGCGCGACGAGATTCCGTTTCTCGTGGACATCCAGTCCGATTTCCTTTCCAGCCTCTCCACGCGCGCGGTCGTCCCGCTCATTCGCGCCAAGACCTTCGGAAAGCCGATCAGCCGGCTCAATCCTGAATTCCGTATCAAGGGACAGGCGCTGGTGCTATCGACGGCGGAGCTTGCCGGCGTGCCCAGGGCGGCGCTTGGCCCGGCCGTGGCGAACCTGGCTCACGCCGGGGACGCGATCATCGCGGCTGTCGACCTGCTGATCACCGGCATCTGACGTCTCACACCTCCGGCCCGCCGGCGACCGGGAAGCGTTCCTTGATCCGGCGCACGAGCTGGTCGCGCACCTGGCGATAGGCTTCCAGGCGCTGCTCGCGGTTGCCCTCGACGATCTGCGGATCGAACGTGTTCCAGAACTCGACCTCGCAGGCCATGGTGCGCGTCAGCTCGACCGCGCGGTGCTGCGCCTCGGGCGACAGCGTGATGATCAGGTCGTAGAACCCGTCCTCGAGCTGGTCGAAGCTCTTCGACTTGTGCCGGCGCGCGTCGATGCCGATCTCGTCCAGCACCTCGACGGCCATCGGGTCGATCTCGCCCTGGCGCACGCCGACCGAATCGACGTAGATCAGCCGGCCGTGCAGGTGCTTCAGGATCGCCTCGGCCATCGGCGAGCGGACCGCGTTCATGGTGCAGGCGAACAGAACGCTGCCCGGCGCGTCGGCCATCGCGCCGCTATCCGCGGATGTGTAGCACGCAGACCAGCGTGAACAGCCGGCGCGCGGTATCGTTGTCGATCTCGACCTTGTCCTTCAGCCGCTGGCGCAGCAGGTCCGAGCCCTCGTTGTGCAGGCCGCGCCGGCCCATGTCGATCGCCTCGATGCGCGAGGGCGGCGCGGTGCGGATGGCCTGGAAATAGCTCTCGCAGACCTGGAAATAGTCCTTGACGATGCGGCGGAAGGGGCTGAGCGGCAGGACGACGCGGGTGAGCGGCTGGTCGTCCTCGCGCTTGATGTCCATCACCAGCCGGTTGTCGGCGACCGACAGATGCAGCGCGAACGGGCCCTGCAGCTCGCCCGCCGGCGCAAAGCTGTTCTCCTCGATCAGGTCGAAGATGGCGACGGCCCGTTCATGCTCGATCTCCGGGGCGCGGCGCACCACGCTCCTTTCGTCGAGCGTGATCTTGACGATGCGGTTGGCGCCGCGCGCCGCCGCCGCCTTGTCCGGACCGTCCTTCGTTCCGCTCACCGGGGTTCCCGCCCGCCGCCCAGGCGAAGCGCGACCGAGATCGCGTGCGCGTCCAGCCCCTCGGCCGCGGCCAGGGCGACCGCCGCCGGGCCGATGGCGCGCGTGGCGGCGGCATCGCAGGCGACGATCGAGCTGCGCTTCATGAAATCGAGCACGCCGAGGCCCGAGGCGTAGCGCGCCGCGCGCGAGGTCGGCAGCACGTGGTTCGAGCCGGCGACGTAATCGCCGATCGCCTCGGGCGTGTAGCGGCCGAGGAAGATCGCGCCGGCATGAGCGATTCGGCCGAGCAGCGGCTCGGGGTCCGCGACAGCCAGCTCGACATGCTCGGGCGCGATGGCGTCGACCAGCGCCGGCGCCTCGCCCATCAGGTCGGCGACCAGGATCACCGCCCCATGGTCGCGCCAGCTTGCACCGGCGATCGCGGCGCGCGGCAGGCGCTGCAGCAGCACCTCGACCACCTGCACCACGCTGTCGGCCAGCACCGGGTCGTCGGTGATCAGGACGGATTGCGAATCCGCATCGTGTTCGGCCTGGGACAGCAGGTCCGCCGCGATCCACGCCGGATCGTTGTCGCGGTCCGCCACCACCAGGATCTCCGAGGGACCGGCGATCGAATCGATGCCGACCACGCCGAACACCTGGCGCTTGGCCTCGGCGACATAGGCATTGCCCGGCCCCACGATCTTGTCGACCGGGCGGATGGTCGGCGTGCCGAAGGCGAGCGCGGCCACGGCCTGCGCCCCGCCGGCGCGCCAGATCTCCTCGACCCCCGCGCGCCGCGCGGCCGCCAGCACCAACGGGCTGAGCGTGCCGTCCGGCGCCGGCACGGCCATGGCGATGCGCCCCACCCCCGCGACCCGCGCCGGAATCGCGTTCATCAGCACCGAGCTCGGATAGGCCGCCGTGCCGCCCGGCACGTAGATGCCGGCCGAGGCCAACGGCGTCCAGCGCCAGCCCAGCGTCACGCCCGCCGGGTCGCGCCAGCGCTCGTCCTTGGGAAGCTGCCGGCGGTGATAGTCCTCGATGCGCCGGGCGGCGAGGTCGAGCGCGTCCAGCGTGGGCTGCGGCACCGCCTGCACAGCCGCGTCGATCTCGGCGCCGGTTACCGCCAGGGCGGCGGCAGTCGCGACCTCGAGCCGGTCGAAGCGCCGCGTCAGGTCCAGCAGCGCCTGGTCGCCCCGCGCGCGGATATCCTGGACGATCGCCACCACCGCGGCGGCGACGTCGGGCGCCGCGCCGCGCCGCGCCGCCACGAACGACTGGAAGCGCTGGGCGAAATCGGGATCGCCGGCGATCAGCTTAAGCGGCATCGGCGGCCTCGCGGAATTTCTCGATCCAGCCCATCAGTTCCTCCGGGCGCGTCTTCAGCGCGGCGCGGTTGACCGCCAGGCGCGACGTCACCTCGGCGATGCGCTCGACCTCCACAAGCCCGTTCGCCTTCAAGGTGCTGCCGGTCTGCACCAGGTCGACGATGCGCTGGCAGAGCCCCAGCGACGGCGCCAGCTCGATCGCGCCGCTGAGCCGGATGCATTCCGCCTGCACGCCGCGCCGCGCGAAATGGCGCTGGGTCAGCGACGGGTACTTGGTGGCGACGCTGACGTGGCTCCAGCGCAGCGGATCGTCGTCATGCACCAGCTCGGCCGGTTCGGCCACCACCAGCCGGCAATGCCCGACCTTCAGGTCGACCGGCGCGTAGATCTCGGGATAGTCGAACTCCATCAGCACATCGTTGCCCGCGACACCCAGTTGCGCGCCGCCGAAGGCGACGAAGGTCGCCACGTCGAAGCTGCGCACGCGCACGATCGACAGGTGCGCGTGATTGGTCGCGAAACGCAGCTTGCGATCGTCCGGATCAGCGAAGGCGGCTTCGGGAACGATGCCCACGCGGGCCAGAATCGGCGCCACGGCATCAAGGACACGGCCCTTCGGAAGGGCAAGGACGAGGGGTTCGGCACGCGGCATGGCGAGCGATCATGAAGCGCCGGAGGACGGATCGTCCAGCGGATGATGCGGGCGCCAAGCGGTCGGATAGGGCGCCCCCATGTCGCGCACCTGAACCCGAATCGCATCGGCGCTGATGCGCATCGCGGCGCCCCCGGCGAACAGGATCTCGATCTCGCTTCCCGCAACTGCGTCCGACCCGCGCCGCCGCAGGGCCAGGATCGACAGCAACGTTCCGGGAAGCGTCTGGTCGATCCCCTTCTTGCGGATCGTGCGGACCTGGTCGATGACCAGGCCGCATCGCACCCGCTCGGACTGCGAATCGGCGCCCTCCCACCGGAAACGGTTGGCCGACAGGATCAGCCGCCGCTCGGCCGGCAGGTAGGCAATGTCGCGCACGGCCACCAGCGCGTCCTGCAGGCAGGCAGACAGGACCGCGAGGTCGTCGTCGTCCTGGGCGCGCAGGCGCAGCCGGTCTTGCGGGGCGTCGGAATTCATCGGGCTCGGCTCCGGGGCGTCGGTCCGTGGAGATACTGCAAAGCCGCGATGGGGGAAAGCCTTAACCGGGCGGATGGCCGCCGCCGGCCTACGCCTGGTCATGCAGCCGCGCCGGCATCCACCGTTCGGCGCGCCGCGCCAGGCGCGCCGGCGGCGTTTCGCCGTCATAGTCCATTGCCTCGGGCACGCGGGTAAAGGCGGCGCGGCCGTCCAGGCTGTTGACGTTCGCGACCGCGCGCAGGCCCGCGGCCGTCTCGCAGACCGCCGCGACATAGACGCCGCAGCGCCGGCAGATCAGGTAGTCGGCCGTGCGCGTGCCGAAGCGATAGCGTCCGACATCGGACCAGTTCTTGGCCCAGGCTTCGAACAGGCCGTCCGGGTCGGCGACCGTGCGCGTCGCGTGGGCGCGGCAGAACCCGCAGGCGCGCAGCGCGCTCTCCGCGGGCGACCGCGACAGGCGCAGCCGGACGCGAACGTTGCCGCAGTGACAGCCGCCTTCGTGCTCCATCCCGCAGGCCCTCCCTGTAGCGCCGGGGCCGCCGCTTCCGCGCCCGGGAACTCCGGCCCCGCACCGCCGTTGCTTTAGCCGACGACAACAACAAGGGAGGACAGTCTACACGACGCCTTGAAAGGAGGCTGTCATGACGTACCGCATGTTGATCCTGGCCGCCCTGGCCGCCACGTCGAGCACCGCCGCTCTTGCCCAGCAGCAGTCTCCCTGCGCCGAGCGCAATGACGTGATGTCTCGTCTGAAGGATCAGTACAACGAAAAGCCGACGGGCGTCGGCATCACCGACAACGGCGCGGTGGTCGAGCTGACCACCTCCGACCGCGGCACCTGGACGCTGCTGGTGAGCTTCCCCAATGGACGCTCCTGCCTGATGGCGACCGGCGACGGCTGGGAGCAGGCGCCGGCCAAGGCGGCCGGCCGCGAAATCCGCTTCCTTCGCTAGTCCCGCACGCGCTCGATATCCGCGCCGCAGGCCGCGAGCTTTTCCTCGACCCGCTCGTAGCCGCGGTCGAGGTGGTAGATGCGATTGACCGTCGTCTCGCCGCGCGCCGCCAGCCCGGCAAGGACAAGCGACACCGAGGCGCGCAGGTCGGTCGCCATCACCGGCGCGCCTGTGAGCGACGCCACGCCGCGCACCATCGCCGACGAGCCATGCACGTTGATGTTGGCGCCCATCCGGCAAAGCTCGGGCACGTGCATGAAGCGGTTCTCGAAGATCGTCTCGGTGATCATCGCCGCGCCGTCCGCGACCGTCATCAGCGCCATCATCTGCGCCTGCAGGTCGGTCGGGAAGCCGGGGAAGGGCTCGGTCATCACGTCGACGCCGGCCGGCCGGCGGTTGCCCGCCGCCACGCGGATGCCGCGCTCCGTGCCCGACACGGCGACGCCCGCCTCGCCCAGCGTCTTGGCCGGCGCTTCCATCAGCGCAAGGTCCATGCCCAGCAGTTCGATATCGCCGCCGGTGATCGCCGCCGCGATGGCGAAAGTGCCGGCTTCGATCCGGTCCGGCACGATCCGGTGCTCGGCGGCATGCAGCCGGTCGACGCCGCGCACGACGATCTGGTCGGTGCCGACGCCGTCGATCGCGGCGCCCATCGCCACCAGGCAGCGCGCCAAATCCGCCACCTCGGGCTCGCGCGCGGCATTGACCAGCACCGTCTCGCCGCGCGCCAGCGCGGCCGCCATCAGGAGGTTCTCGGTGGCACCAACGGAAACCTGCGGGAACACGATGCGGGCCCCGGTCAGGCCCTTGGGCGCGCGCGCGGTGACGTAGCCGCCTTCCAGCACGACTTCCGCTCCCAGTTCCTGCAACCCCTTCAGGTGCAGGTCGATCGGCCGCGTGCCGATGGCGCAGCCCCCGGGCAGCGATACCCGCGCCTGGCCGTGGCGCGCCACCAGCGGCCCCAGCACCAGCACCGAGGCGCGCATCTTGCGCACCAGGTCATAGGGCGCCGTCGTGCTGCCCACGTCGTCGGCCCGGAGCCGCATGGTGACGCCGCCGCCATTGGCGCGACGGTCGCCATTGGCGTGGCCGTTGCCGTTCTTGCCGTTGGCCCCTACCAGCGTGATCGTCACGCCATGCTGGACCAGCAGGTTGGTCATCGTGTCGATATCGGCCAGCCGCGGCACGTGGCGCAGCGTCAGCTCCTCGTCGGTCAGCAGGCTGGCCGCCATCAGCGGCAGCGCCGCGTTCTTGGCCCCGCCGATCGGGATCTCGCCCACCAGCCGCTTGCCGCCCGCGATGCGAAGTCGGTCCATTCCTGGCTTCCTTAGCGTCCTAGAGTTTCGGCAAGGTCACGCCGCGCTGTCCCATGTACTTGCCGCCGCGGTCGCGATAGGAGGTCTCGCAGGCGCTGTCGCCCTTGAGGAACAGGAACTGGCAGGCGCCTTCGTTGGCGTAGATCTTGGCCGGCAGCGGCGAGGTGTTCGAGAACTCCAGCGTCACATGCCCCTCCCATTCCGGCTCCAGCGGCGTGACGTTGACGATGATGCCGCAGCGCGCGTAGGTCGACTTGCCCAGGCAGATCACCAGCACGTCGCGCGGCACGCGGAAATATTCCAACGTGCGGCCCAGGACGAAGCTGTTGGGCGGGATGATGCAGACCTCCTGCTTGCGGTCGACGAAGCTCTGCGACGAGAACGCCTTGGGATCGACCAGCGCGTTGTCGACGTTGGTGAAGATCTTGAACTCGTCCGCCACCCGCGCGTCGTAGCCATAGGAGGAAAGACCGTAGGAGATCACGCCCTCGCGCTTCATGCCGTCGACGAAGGGATCGATCATGCCCGTGGCCTTCGCCTGCGTGCGGATCCAGTGGTCGGGCATGACCGGCATCGAGCTTATTCCCCCCTCGGTTGAACGTCCGGTTTGTAGCGGAGCGCCCCCCCTGCCTCAAGCGCCGCCCCTGTTGATGGATTCGTCGTTGTTTTCCAAGGGTCCGGACGCCTCGCCGCGCTGCCCGCCGGCGCCGTCGCGGGCGCGGTCCTGCGCTTTGCGGCGAACCAGATTCGCGCGCAGCGCCTTGGCCTGGCGCAGGCGGCGCTCGGCCGCCTCGCGCTTGGCGCGCGGCGTGAGGGTCGGCTTTTCGGGAGTGTCCGTGTCCATGGCGTCGGATGCTGCCAGAGGCTTGCGGCGGCAATAGGGCCGCGCCGGGGCGCGCTTGCGCCCCTTTGGGGCCTATACTATGGTCCCGGCCCGTTCAAGCGGCCGGCTCGTTTCGTAGCCGTTCAGGCTGCTTGCGGCGCCGCCGTAGCTCAGAGGTAGAGCACACCCTTGGTAAGGGTGGGGTCGGGTGTTCAATTCACCCCGGCGGCACCATTTTCAACCGGCGGGCGATTGACCTTCCAGCCCCCTTCCGCGACCATGCATTAACCTTTTCCTAAGCATCGTGGCGGCACTTCATCTTCGAGCAGGCATATCGATCCGCCCGGCGCGGCCGGCGCAGACCGTGGGTAGCCGTCCTGTAGGTTCGCTCCAGCGATGCTGATCGCGCAATGTCCGAACGCGGTATCTAGACGCGCTGCCCGCCCGGAACCCGCGCCGTGAACGCGGACCAGTCGCGCATCTTCGCCGTCGTGCCCGCGCAAGCCGACCGGCAGGGCCTTGCCGACTGCCTGACGCGGCTCGGCTACGCGGTCAGCGGCCAGGCCGGGTGCGGCGAGGACGCGCTGGCCCGCATCGCCGACGCGCATCCCGACCTGGTCCTGGTGGACATGGCGCTGGCCGGGGCAATGGACGGACAGCAGACCGCCGCACGGCTGCGCGACCGCGGCGATTTTCCGGTGGTCTTCCTGGCAGACCGGGCGTCGCCGCCGGCGGACGATGCGGGGCGCTTCGGCTGCATCATGCGCCCGTTCACCGAAGGCGAGTTGCATGCGGGGATCCAGGCCGCGCTTTACAAGCACCGGCTGGAGCGCGCGGAACGCGAGGTAAACCTGCTGCTGGAGCGCCAGGTGCACGCCCGCACCGCCGAGCTGGCGGCCAGCGAGCGCCGGTTCGCCGACTTCGCGCGGATCGCGTCGGAATGGCTGTGGGAGACCGACCCGGACGGACGCTTTACCTACTTCTCGTCCGACGGACGGCATATCGGCTTCAATTTCGCGGCCTTCTTCGGCCAGCGCTGGTGCGCGATGGCGGGACAGGAACCGGACGACCTGGCCCGCGTCGCCGCCCTGGAAGAGGGAATGGCGGCGCGAAAGCCGTTCCGCGACCTGCAATGCCGCATCCGGGTAGGCGACGGCGCGCTGCGCTGGTGCGCGATCAGCGGCGAGCCGCGTTTTGACGAAACGGGGACGTTCCTCGGCTATCGCGGCGCCGGCCGCGACGTGACCCAGCTGGTCGAAGCGCAGGCGGCGATGGAAGGCCGCACCCGCATCCTCGACGCCATGTTGATGGCGATGCCCGACGGCGTGCGGGTGGTGGACGACCAGGTCACGCTCTACATGCAGAACGACCGCCTCTACGAGATATTCGGTCTCGACAAGCAGGCATGCCTGACGGCGCCGGACCCGGTCTACTACCCGCTGCTCGAGTTGGCGCGGCGCGGCGAGTACGGTCCCGGCGATCCGATCGCGCTGGTGCGCGAGCGCCAGGAGGCGGTCCGCCGCCGCCTAGCCACCGACCGTTCGTTCAGCTACGAGCGCCAGCTCACGACCGGACGGTGGGTCGAAGCGCGCCTGGCGGCCATCGAAGGCGGCGGATGGGTCTCGCTCTACCGCGACGTGACGGAGGCGCGCGGGCGCGAGCAGAAGCTGCGCCAGCAAGCCGACCTGCTGCGCACGGTCTTCGCCGGCATGGGCGAGGGCATCGCGGTCTTCGACCGGGACTTTCGGCTGGTGATGTGGAACGACCGCGCGGCCGAGATCACCGGCGTCGACCCCGCGCTGATGCGCGTCGGCGCGCCCATGCGCGGGCTGATCGCCGCCCAGGCCCGCGCCGGCGAGTTCGGTCCCTGCGACGATCCCGAGGCCGAGGCGGACCGGCGTCTGCCGCTGATGCACATCGAGGACCGGCAGGAATACGAACGCACGCGGCCCAACGGACGCGGCCTGATCCGGCGTACCTACAAGCTGCCCGACGGCGGGGTGGTGTTGATCTATATCGATATCACCGAGCGCAAGGAAGCCGAACACGCGCTCCGCGAACTGAACGCGACCCTGGAGCAGCGTGTCGAGGAGCGCACCCAGGCGCTGGCCGCGAGCGAGCGCCAGCTGGCCCGCGCGCAGAAGATCGCCAGGCTGGGCCACTGGGTGTGGAACGGGCCGGCCGACGGCGCCTGGAGCAATGGCAGCATCCGCTACTCCGCCGCCGCGGCGGCGATCTTCGGCGTGCCGCCGGAGGCACTGGCGATCGCGGCCGGTGAATACCTCGACCGCTTCGTCCATCCCGACGACCGCGCGCGCGTCGCAGCGGCCTTCGCGGACTACAAGGCGCGCCGCCGCAAGGGTCTGCCGCTGGAGTACCGCGTGGTGCGGCCGGACGGTACCGCGCGCGACATCGTCGAGATCGACGAAGTGGTCGCCGGAGACCCCGACCATCCGACCGAGGTGATCGGGACGGTGCACGACATCACCATGCTGAAGGCGGCGGAGTCGCAACTCGCGGCCCTGCGACTTAACCTGGCCGACGCGCTCGAAAGCATCGCGCACGCCGTCATCCTGTACGACCGCGACGACAGGGTGGTGCTGTTCAACCGTCACTTCGCCGATCACTACGCCCCGATCAGGGACTCGATCCGGATCGGCGCCACGTTCGAGGACATGGTGCGGGCGGCCATCGCCCACGACATCATCGCCGTGCCCGCCGGCCACGACATCGAGCAATTCGTCGCCGAGCGCGTGGCGCGCCACCGCCGCGCCGACGGCAGGCCCTTCGTTCGCCGCCTCGCCGACGGGCGCGTCATCCAGATCTCCGAAAGCAAGGCGCGCAGCGGCGGGATCGTGTCGATCGGGATCGACGTGACCGAGCAGCTGCGCACCGAGCGCCAGCTCCGCGAGGCGCAGAAGATGGAGGCGATCGGCAAGCTGACCGGCGGCCTGGCGCACGACTTCAACAACTATCTGTCGGTCATCATCGGCAATCTCGACCTGCTGCAGGAGGACGTGGCAAAGGACCCGCGCGCGCTGCGCCAGGTGGAAACCGCGCTGCGCGGCGCGACGCGCGCCGCGGAGCTGACGCGCAACCTTCTCGCCTTTGCGCGGCGCCAGCCCTTTGCTCCCAAGATCGTCGACGCCGCCGCGTCGGCGGCGGAGACCGTGCGCCTGCTCGAGCACACGCTGGGCGGACGGGTGGCGATCCGCTTCGTCGCGCCGCCCGACGTGTGGAGGACCGAGGTCGACCAGGACCAGCTCAACTCCAGCATCATCAACCTGGCGAACAACGCTCGCGACGCCATGCCGCAGGGCGGCACCCTCACGGTCGCGCTCAGCAACGTCGTCGTGACGGAGGGCGTCAGGGACGACCTGCCCGCCGGGCCCGGCGACTACGTGCTGATCGAGGTGTCCGATACCGGGACCGGCATGACGCCCGAAACCCAGGCCAGCGCCTTCGAGCCCTTCTTCACCACGAAGGCCGCCGGCGACGGGACCGGACTTGGCCTCAGCATGGTCTACGGCTTCGTCAAGCAGTCCGACGGCCACATCGGCATCTACAGCGAGCCGGGACGCGGCACCACCGTGCGTGTCTATCTGCCCCGCGCCGACGGCGAGGTTGCCGCCGCCGAGCCGGCGGCAGACGCGCCCATGCCGCTGCCCCGCGGCAACGAGACCGTGCTGGTGGTCGAGGACAACGAGGGCGTGCGGCAGACCGCGGTGACGCAGCTCGCGGAGCTTGGCTATCGTCCGCTCGCCGCCCAAAGCGGCGACGCGGCCCTCGCGCTGCTGCGACGCTCGCGCAAACGGATCGACCTTTTGTTCACCGATGTCGTGATGCCCGGCAAGCTCGACGGCTATGCCCTGGCGCGCGCGGTGGCCGAGGCCAAGCCCGGCATCAAGGTCCTGCTGACCTCCGGCTTTCCCGGCACGGCGCTGGAGGCGATCGGCAAGCTGACCCCCGGGCTGCCGCTCCTGCCCAAGCCCTATCGCAAGGCGGAACTTGCCAGGGCCGTGCGCGACGCCATCGACAAGCCCGGCGGGCGATCGGCCGGGATCGCGCCGTCGGCCCGACGGACGCGCGCAGGATCGCGGTCCCGAAGCCGTTGATGCCGCTGGCTCGATAGGCCTCCGCGACCGGTCGGCCGGAGGCGCCGGCTTCTATTCCGCCGCGGCGATGAAGTCGGACTTGCCGTCGTGCAGGCGCGGCGCCAGCTTGGCCTCGCAGCGCGCGACGAACAGCGCGGCCGGCGGATCGCCGCCCGGGCGCAGCTCGTCCGCGCGGCGGAAAAGATCGCGCGCCCGCGTCCAGTCGCGGTCGGCATAGGCATCGAGCGCGCTCTCGTACACCTGCACCCATTCCGGCCGGACGATATCCTTCTCGGGATCCGCCATGTCCAGCAGCTCGTAGACGAAGACCGGCTCCTCGCGGCCCTTGACCTGCACCGCGTCCAATCGGCGCACCACGATGTCGTACTTCGCTTCCTCGTAGGTGTTGTGGCCGATGATGATGCTGGTGCCGTAGACCTTGTTCATGCCCTCGAGCCGGCTGGCGAGGTTCACCGGATCGCCGATCACCGTGTAGTCCAGCCGCTCGTCGCTGCCGATATTGCCGACCACGACGCGGCCCGTGTTGACGCCGATGCGCGCATACATGTCGGGGCGGCCCTCGGCGCGCCACTTCTCGCGCAGGGCATTCATCACCGCGACGCATTCAAGGGCCGAGCGGCAGGCGTCGACGGCGTGGTTCTCGTTCCAGGCCGGCGCGCCCCAGAAGGCCATCACCGCATCGCCGATGAACTTGTCGATCGTGCCGCGGTTTTCCATGATCGTGCGCGTCATGCCGCTGAGATAGGCCGACAGATACGGCAGCAGCCGGTGCCCCATGCGTTCGGTCAGCGTGGTGAACCCGGCCAGGTCCATAAACAGGATGGTCAGCGTGCGGCGCTCGCCGCCCAGCCGTGCGCCGACGCCTTTGGCAAGAAGGTCCCGGACAAGGTCGGTGGCGATGTACTTACGGAACGCGGCAAGGCCACGGCTCGTCTGCACCAGCGCGCCGGACAGGCTGGCGATCTCCTTGATGCGCGTGTCGATCGGCCGGACGGCGTTCAGGTCGAACCGCTCGATCAGGCGCGTCTGCTCGATCATGCGCGACAGCGGGGTCAGGAACAGCACGCGCGCGACGACCATCGACAGCGCCATGATGAACAGCACGACGCCCAGCACGGTATAGGCGATCTGGTCCAGGTTGCGGTCGACCCCGGCCAGGAAGTCCGATTCCGGGATCACGGTGGCGATCAGCCAGTCCAGTCGGTTGGCCGGCGTGACCGTCACGAAATACCGCTCGCCGCTGCCCGGCCGCATATAGGCAAGGCGCCTAGGGCCGTCGATGCTTTCCAGCTTGACGCCGGCGGCCGCCATCGCCTCGCGCGCGACCACCAGCGCGGGATGGTGCGAATCCTTCAGCTGCTTCAGCGTGCTGCCGTCGCGGTCGTCGCCGTCGACCACCTTGGATACCTCGCCGACATCGCGGAACGCGATCATCTCGCCCTTCTGGCTGACGATGAAGGCTTCGCCGCGCCGGGCGATCGTCAACTCGCGCAGGTAGCGCGAGATGCGGTCGAGCTCGATCGCGATGCTGACGACGCCGACGCGCTGCCCCTCGACGTCCAGCGCGATCGACGTGTTGATTCCCGGCTTGCCGTTCGCGGAGAAGATGTACACGTCGGTCCAGACATGCTTCTGCGGGTTGGCGATGGCGCGGTGGTACCATTGCCGGGCGGGCGAATAGTAGTCGCTGTCCTTGGTCTTGGTCTGCGTGTAGAAGATCCGGTTGTCGTCGCCGACATAGTAGTCCTCGCGGCGCTGCGCCACGCCCAGATCGGCGTCCCAGCTGCTTTCGACCACGCGATAGCTGCGATCCTCGCGGCGCTGCGCGCCGAAGAAGTCGCCGTTCTGCGCGCCGAAGCTGACCCACGAGAAGTGCGGATTGGCGCGCAGCAGCGCGAACAGCAGCTGGTTGCGCCGCTTGGGATCGTTGAGCGCGACGGTGTTGGTGGCCAGGATCTGCTCCAGCGCGGCCTGGGTGCTGACGGTGGAATCGAACAGGCGGTCGATCTCGCGGCTGATGCCGCCGATGATCTCGGCATTCAACTGTCCGGCCATGTCGCCGATATTGGCGCGCGAGATCCAGGTCCAGGGAAAATGCACCGCCGCCGCGGTCGTCAGCACGGTCACCAGCGAGACGGTCAGCATGCTGAAGCGCAGGCTGACCATGAAGCGGCCGATCGAGGTCCGCGGATGCTTGGGCTCCGCGCCGGGCTCGGTCATCGCCATCGCCTAGTCCAACGCCCGCGCCGCACCTGGCTGGCGCGCGGCGGCCGGGCGGTACAGGCTTGATGGGCAATGGCGCAGGCGCATGAGGCCAACTTCCCTGGGGGCCGTCCGCGAAACCGGCCATGGTGGTGCGACGGGCCGCGCGCTCCCCCGATCGCGCGATCCCGGAATTGTCGGCCAGGGATGGTTTAGAACCGGTTGACGGCGCCCGCTTCGCGTTGCGCGGGCCGGACGCGCAATCGGCCCGCTTTCGCACAGACAAAGCGGCCAATTTCAATACCTTGCACCTCGCCAAGCCGGTATGCCTCCGGTAGAGTGCCGGGCTTCCGTCGAACCATTGGCGCCCCGGCGGGCGCCGCGTGATCGGAGCTTTGTCCTGCGCCGCTACGCCAACGCCCTGCTGCTGGCAGCTTCCCTGGCCGTCGGACTGGTCGGAGCCGAGATTGCCTACCGCGTCTGGCTGGCGGTCAAGCTGCACGCTTTGGCGGCGCCGGTGGCGGACGACGCCACGCCGAGCTTCGGGGTCTACAACACCCCGCCCTGGCGCTTCGACCGCGAGGCCGGCTTCGGCTACATACCCGAGCTCTCGTACTGGACCGCCTATATCGACAAGGGCGCGTTCGGCGGCTGCACCCCGCCGGCGGTGATGACGAATGCCCAGGGCAACATCGGCAGCGTCTTCGGCAGCTACGAGCAGGCTCAGATCCGCATCCTGGTTTTCGGCGACAGCTTCGCCACCATGCACTTCGATGGCGATACCTGGCCCAACCTGCTGCAGCGCAAGCTCGAGCGCGCCACCGGCAAGAGCGTGCATATCGTCAATTTCGGCCGCGATTCCTATGGTCTGCTGCAGATGATGGACCTGGCCCGGCGCGAAGTGCCGAAATGGCGGCCGGACTACGTGATCTTCGCCTACATCACCAACGACCTGGTGCGGCCGCGCGCCTGGCGCATCCTGAAGGAGGTGCGGGGCTACTGGCGCTTCATCATGGCAACGGAGCCCGACGAAACGATCGAGCCGGGCCCGAACACCAGCACCAACGAGGTCGCGCTGATCAATCCCGCGATCACGCGGCCGTGGTGCGAAAGGATGATGGCCCGTTTGGCCGCCGGCGACGCGGCGGCGTTGCGCGCCGATCCCGTCGTCCAGGAACTCGTGCGCCAGTACAACACCATCCGCCACGAGAACGCGCGCCAGATCATCGACCCGGCGGACGTGGACTTGCGGTGGCCGTTCCGCTCCTACCTCTACAACCGCATCGTCCACGGCGACACGTTCCACGAGACAGGGGTGCGGCCGCGCCGCGTGGGCTATGCGCTGATCGACGACGTCACCTATCGCCAGGACCGGCGGTTCGTGGACGCCGCGGCCGCGGTGCTGGCGACCGGCGCCAGGCCGGTGTTGATCCATTTCCCGGTCCGACCGGAGGTCGAATCCGGCACGCAGTACCTGTGGAGCATCGGCGGCAACACGACCGAACGCCAGGGCAGCGGCCTGGTCGCGAGCCTGGAGCAGATCCTGGGGACAAGGACGATCAACCTGCTCGAATACCTCCCGATGCCGATCAAGGACTTCAAGCCCTATGTCGCCTCGGCCCAGGACTGGCACCCCAACGCCAAGGGCATCGACCTCTATGCCGACGCGGTGCTGAAGGCGCTCATGGCCCGGGAAATCGGCAAGCAGACGCCCTGAAGGCGTCCGGTTGTCCGCGCGCGGCGCAACGTGTAGCTTTGCCGGCTTCCGCACGCAGGTTCCAACCATTGGAAATGGAGGAGATCGATGGGCTTCAGCGTCACCAGGAGGACCCTCGTCGCGCTCGCCCTCGGCGTTGCCGCCGTCGCGGCATGGTCCGGCGCTTCGTGGGCGCAGCAGCAGTTCTTCCGCATCGGCACGGGCGGCACGGCCGGCACGTACTATCCAGTGGGCGGCATGATCGCCAACGCGATCTCCACGGACAAGATCTCGGCCAGCGCGGTGGCGACCAACGGCTCGGTCGCCAACGTCAACGCCATCGTCGGCGGCCAGGCGGAATCGGGCTTCGTGCAGGCCGACGTCGCCTCCTGGGCCTATACCGGCACCGGCGTCTACGAGGGCAAGGGCAAGGTCGAGGAACTGCGCGCGATCGCCAACCTCTACCCCGAGAGCGTGCACCTGGTCGTGCGCAAGGGGCTGGGTGTCAAGTCGCCGGCGGACCTCAAGGGCAAGCGCGTATCGCTGGACGAGCCGGGATCGGGCACGCTGATCAACGCGCGCACGATCCTCGCCGCCTATGGCGTCGCCGAAAAGGACATCAAGCCCGAGTACCTGAAGCCCAACCAGGCGGGCGAGAAGCTGAAAGACGGCTCGGTCGACGCCTTCTTCTTCACCGGCGGCTATCCGGCCGGCGCGATCTCCGAGCTGACCGCCACCGGCAGCGGCATCGACCTGGTGCCGATCGCCGGGCCCGAGGCCGACAAGCTGCGCGGAACCGCGAAGTTCTTCGCGGCCGACGAGATTCCGGCTGGCACCTACAAGGACATCGGCGCGGTCAAGACCCTGGCCGTCGGCGCGCAATGGGTCACCTCGGCCAAGATCGACGCCGGCCTGGTCTACGAAGTGACCAAGGCGCTGTGGAGCGACAAGACCCGCGCGGTGCTGGATGCCGGCCACGCCAAGGGCAAGTCGATCCAGAAGGCGACCGCGCTGGCGGGCCTGGGCATCCCGCTGCATCCCGGCGCGGAGAAGTTCTACAAGGAAGCCGGCCTCATCAAGTAGGCTTTCGATCGCGACAGGACGGACCGCCGCGAGCCGCTTCGACCCGAAGCGGCTCGCGGTGTTTTCGCGCCCCGGAGGCCGCACATGAGCGACGCCAAGCTGGAGTTCGCAGGCGACGTCCGCAAACTCGAGGAGGAACTCGACAGCGAGATCCGCTTCCGTCCGCTGCTGCCGGCGGCGGGGACGATCGTCACCGTGCTGCTGCTGCTGCTGTCGCTGTTCCACTACTACACCGCCGGCTTCGGCCTGCTGCGCGAGACGACGCATCGCGGCGTGCACATGGCCTTCGTGCTGGGGTTGATCTTCCTGGTCTTCCCGCTGCTGAAATCCGACAACAGGAAAGAACTCCGGGCGGGCATGCTGAAGCCGCTGGGCATCGGGTTGATCGACTGGGCCGGCGCCTTGGCGGCCGCGGCGGCCAGTCTCTACGTCCCGTACATCTTCGACGACCTGGCCTTTCGCGTTGGCAATCCGCTGCCGGTCGACGTGCTCATGGGCAGCCTGCTGATCGTCGTGCTGCTGGAGGCGACGCGGCGCAGCGTTGGCTGGCCGCTGCCGGCGATCGCGATCGCGATGATCCTCTACGCGATCTATGGCCGGTCGTTTCCCGGCATCCTGGCGCATGCCGGCGCCAACTGGTCCGGCGTGGTCAACCACCTCTATTTGACCAGCCAGGGCATCTACGGCATCGCGCTGGGCGTGGTCGCGACCTATGTCTTCCACTACGTGCTGTTCGGCGTGCTGGCGACGCGCGTCGGCCTGGGCAAGTTCTTCATCGATCTGGCCTCGGCCCTGGCCGGGCGCTACGCCGGCGGCCCGGCCAAGGTTTCGATCTTCGGATCGGCGCTGTTCGGCATGATCTCGGGCTCGTCGATCGCCAACACGGTCACGGTGGGATCGCTGACCATCCCGGCGATGATCCGGCTGGGCTACCAGCGCCACTTCGCCGCCGCCGTGGAAAGCACGGCGTCCACGGGCGGCCAGATCACGCCGCCGATCATGGGCGCGGCCGCGTTCCTGATGGTCGAGTTCCTCAACACGCCCTACCAGATCATCATCCTGGCGGCGGTCGTGCCGGCCTTCATGCATTTCTTCGGCGTGTTCTGGCAGGTGCATTTCGAGGCCAAGAAGCACGGGCTGCGCGGCCTGACCAA
>JADZDN010000358.1 GCA_020851015.1 Alphaproteobacteria bacterium
CGTTTACCCTTCATTAAGCAAGCGGCTTAAAGCTTTCTAAAGTCGAGGAGACTACCTTGCGCGACGGCCGCATTGCGGCTGCTTCACTGAGGTCGGTTGATGGACAAGATCGGTAACGGACAGGGGGCTGGCGTCGTCGGACCTGAAGGCAGGCCGATCTCGATGCACGACCTCCCGCCGCCCGATACGAAGCGCTGGGTCATCCGACGCAAGGCCGAGGTCGTGGCCGGCGTCCGTTCGGGGCTGATCAGCCTCGAGGAGGCCTGCGCGCGCTACAAGCTGTCGGTGGAGGAATTCCTGTCCTGGCAGCGCCTGATCGACCGGCATGGGCTGCGCGGCCTGCGCGCCACGCGGCTGCAGGACTACCGGATGGCCGCCGGCGGCGACTGAGGCCGCGCTCCGCCTCCAGTCCCGCGCTTTTATCCCCGCTTTCCACCGGTTGCGACGCTAGGCAGAACCTGCCTCGCGGCAAAAATTTCCCGCCGTTAACGCTTCATTCACGCCCCAATCGATAAAATGCCATCGATCGGCGAGGCCCAGGGCACGGCCCTGGCACGCCGGGATTGATGGGTCGGGGCAAAGACTGTGAACAACCTGCTGCAGACGCTGCGGAATCTTGGTCCGGGGCGGTTGGCCACACTGGCCATAGCCGCGCTCGGGCTGGTCGCGTTCTTTGTCTACATCTCCGTTCGCCTGTCCACGCCGCCGATGGCGCTGCTCTACAGCGACCTGGAGCTGGGCGATTCCAGCCAGATCGCCACCAAGCTGCAGGCGATGAACATCCCCTATCAGGTCCGCGGCGACGGCGCGCAGATCATGGTCCCGGCGGACCAGGTGCAGAACCTGCGCATGACGCTGGCCGGCGAGGGCCTGCCGGCCGGCGGGTCGATCGGCTACGAGATTTTCGACCGCACCCAATCGCTTGGCACCAGCAATTTCGTTCAGAACGTGAACCACCTGCGCGCGCTCGAAGGCGAGCTGGCGCGAACGATCAAGACGCTGAGCCTGGTCAAGTCGGCGCGCGTGCACCTGGTGCTGCCGCAGCGCGACCTGTTCAGCCGCACCCGCCAGGAGGCCAGCGCTTCGGTCATCCTGCGCATGAAGGGCAGCCAGCGCCTCGACCGGCCGCAGATCCAGTCCGTCCAACACCTGGTCGCTTCGGCCGTCCCCGGTCTTTCGGCCGGGCGCATCTCGATCGTCGACGACCGCGGCACCCTGCTCGCGCGCGGGGCCGGCGGCGAAGGCGCGGGCGCGGCCACGGCGACCGCCGAGGAAATGCGCGTCGCCTACGAATCGCGTCTCGCGCGCGCGGTCGAGGAACTGGTGGAGCGGTCGACCGGCGCCGGCAAGGTCCGCGCCGAGGTCACGGCCGAGTTCGACTACGACCGGGTCACCATCAACACCGAGACCTTCGACCCCGACAGCCAGGTGGCGCGCTCGACGCAGAGCACCGAGGAAAACTCGAAGTCGCGCGAGGCATCGACCAGCGACCAGGTGGGCGTCACCTCGAACCTCCCGGAAGGCCAGACCGAGACCGCCGGCGTCGGCACCGGCTCGCAGACCCAGCGCACCGACAGCACGACGAATTTCGAGATTTCCAAAACCATCAAAAGCCAGGTGCGCGAGGGCGGCCAGGTGAAGCGCCTGTCCGTCGCCGTCCTGGTCGACGGCACCTACGACAACGGCAACTACACCCCGCGCAGCCCCGAGCAGATCGAGCAGCTGACGCGGCTGGTGCGCTCGGCGGTCGGATTCAACTCCGATCGCGGCGACACGCTGGAGGTCGTGAACCTGCGCTTCGCCGACGTGGCGCCGAAGGGCGACGAGGGATCGGACCTGCTGCTCGGCTTCACGCGCGCCGAGCTTCTGCGCCTGGGCGAAGTCGTGATCCTGTCGATCGTCGGCCTGCTGGCGCTGCTGCTGGTCGTCCGGCCGCTGCTGGCGCGCCTGTTCGACACGATCAAGGCCGGGCCCGGACAGATCGCGCTGCCGGGCATGCCCGGCGTCGCCGGCCGGCTGGCCGGGCCCGCTGGCGCCGCCGCCGCGATCGCCGGGCCGGGCGGCGTGATGGTCGGCCCCGACGGCGGCCCGATCGCGGTCGACGAGGAGTCCATGATCGACATCTCGAGCATCGAGGGCCGCGTCAAGGCGTCGTCGCTGAAGAAGATCGGCGAAATCGTCGACAAGCACCCCGAAGAGGCGGTGTCGATCGTGCGCAACTGGATGTACCAGGAAAGCTGAGTGCCGGTGGGTACGGGAGACGAATGACATGGCTGCCCGCCAGCGGGACGACATCAAGGCCCTGAGCGGCCCGGAAAAAGCCGCGGTGCTGATGCTGGCCATCGGCGACGAGCACGCGAGCAAGCTGTTCGCGCTGATGAGCGACGACGAGATCCGCGAGCTCTCCCAGGCCATGGCCAACCTGGGCAAGATCAACGCCGAGCTGGTGGAAAGGCTGTTCGTCGAGTTCAGCGGACATATCTCCAGCACGGGATCGCTGATCGGCAGCTACGATTCGACCGAGCGCCTGTTGGCGAAGGTTCTGCCCGGCGAGCGCGTCAACATGATCATGGAGGAGATCCGCGGCCCCGCCGGGCGCACGATGTGGGACAAGCTCGCCAACGTGAACGAGGTCGTGCTGGCGAACTACCTGAAGAACGAATACCCGCAGACGGTCAGCGTGGTGCTGACCAAGATCAAGCCCGAGCATGCCGCCCGCGTGCTGGCCGTGCTGCCCGAGGCCTTCGCGCTCGAGGTCATCATGCGCATGCTGCGCATGGAGGCGGTGCAGAAGGACGTGCTGGACGACGTCGAGCGCACCCTGCGCACCGAGTTCATGACCAACCTGGCGCGCACCTCGCGGCGCGACGCGCAC
>JADZDN010000359.1 GCA_020851015.1 Alphaproteobacteria bacterium
CGCCCGCTGGGCCGACGCGCGCGACAAGCAGACCTCGAAGTTCGAGATGCTGGAGGACGTGCTGGCCGAGGCCGGCGCGCTGCGCCCCGCCGGCAACGGCGGCGTGATCGGCGTCGAGCAGATCCGCCAGGCGCTGGCCGAGCGCCGGCGCCGCAACGCCCGGGTGGAGGACCGCAGCCAGGAATCGATCAGCAAGAAGATCATCAACATCCAGACCGACGGACAGGCGCTGGGCCAGGTCAACGCGCTGACCGTGCTGGACCTGGGCGACCATGGCTTCGGCCTGCCCTCGCGGGTCAGCGCCAGCGTCTATGTCGGCCGGCTGGGCGTCATCAACATCGAGCGCATGACCGAGATGGGCGGCCCGATCCAGCAGAAGGGCGTGCTGATCATCGAAGGCTTCCTCAACGGCCGCTTCGCCCAGCGCTTCCCGCTGTCCTTCGCCGCCTCGATCACCTTCGAGCAGAACTACGGCGGGGTGGAGGGGGACAGCGCCTCGATGGCCGAGACCTGCGCCATCGTCTCGGCCCTCGCGGGCCTGCCGCTGCGCCAGGACATCGGCATCACCGGATCGATGGACCAGATGGGCAACGCCCAGGTGATCGGCGGCGCCAACTTCAAGATCGAGGGCTTCTTCCGCGCCTGCAAGGATCGCGGGCTGACCGGCAAGCAGGGCGTGATCGTGCCGCAGGCGAACGAGCGCAACCTGACCCTGCGCGACGAGGTGGTGGAGGCGGTGCGCGCGGGCCAGTTCCACATCTGGAGCGTCGAAACGGTCGACCAGGCGATCGCGCTGTTCACCGGCGTGCCGGTGGGCGAGATCGACGCCGCGGGCAACTATCCCGCGGAGTCGGTCTATGGCCGGGTCATGACGCGCCTCGGCGGCTTCGACCGCATCCTGACCGAGCGCATGGCGCACCGCGCCTAGGAGCCGACATGCTCTACGTCATCCTGTTCGAGGACGATCCCGACAAGCTCGCGGTCCGCGAGCAGCACATGCAGGCGCATATCGACTGGCTGGAGCGCAACAAGGATCGCGTGCTGGTCGCGGGCTCGCTGCGCGAGGGCGCCGGCGCCGCGCCGCAGGGCGGCATGTGGATCGTCGACGTGGTCGACCGCGCCGCCGCCGACGCGATCTACCGCGACGACCCGTTCTGGACCGAGGGGCTGCGCAAGTCGGTCACGGTGAAGTACTGGTCCAAGGCTTTTCCGGACCGCAAGATCAAGATCTGAAGCGCGGTCAGCGCGGCAGTCGTATCCGCCAGCGCGTGGCCGATGCCGTGACGATTGCCCCCTGGCTCAGAACTTCGCCATGGCGCTGAAGGATGGCATGGCAGGCTTCCGCCTGTTCGATCGCGCGTAGTCCCACAAGCCGGATGATGCCGACATGCGGCTGCTGGGCCGCTACCGCGAGTTCACCGAAATCCTTGTCCAGCGTGACAAGGATTCGACCTTGGGCATTTGCCGCGAGAAGAATTGCCTCGTCGCCCGGGTCCGCGGTCCAGGCCCCGACCCAGACCACGTCGTGCCCGTGTCCAGCAAGGACCTGAGCCGCGCCCCACACGCACGCATCGAGAATGAGCCTCACGATGCTTGCCGGACGATCGCCTCCTCGACCCGCTCGCGCGCTACCAGGCGCTCGGCATAGGCCAGGCACGCGCGGATATCGTCTTGCTCCAGCCAGTCATATCCGGCGAGCAGTTCCTCGTGGGACGAGCCTGCCGCCAGCAGGCCGAGGACGTGCTCGACCGCCAGCCGGCGACCGCGGATGATCGGCTTGCCGCCGAAGATGCGCGGATCGACCGTTATGCGGTTGAGGAGGTTGGCGGTATCGGGCATGGCTATTCTCCGCGGTGGAGAATAGCACATTTCCACCACCCCGGGTTGCCTACTCCGCCGCCGCCAGCCTGGGAGCGGGATTCGGGCGGTCGGACGGGAATAGCAGGGCGCCCACGAAGACCAGCGAGCCCAGGGCCGAGAGCAGCACGAACACGGTCGTGAAGCCGCCGGCGTGGTCGTGCAGGTAGGAGACCAGCGGCACCGCGCCGCCGGCCGCGGCGAAGCCCAGGAAGTAGCGCACCGCGAACACCCGCGCGCGCCATTCGTCGGTGGTGTAGCGCGCCAGCATGGTGTCGTTGATGGTCACCTGGCCGAAGATCGCCACCATGATGCCGCCGGCGCAGAGCAGCATCAGCCAGTTCGACGCGAACGCCGCGCCGAGCAGCGCGGGGGCGGAGAACGCCGAGACCCCCACGAAAGCCGCCTTCAGCCCGAAGCGGTCGACGACCTGGCCGACGACAAGCTGCGCCATCGCGCCCACGGTGAAGATCGCCGCCACCAGCGCGCCGACCGCCGCCGCGGAGTCGGCCAGGTTCGTGACGCGCTCGGCGAACAGTTTCGGCAGCGAGACCGTCGAGGCCTGGAACACGACGCCGCCCGTCATGATCACCAGGACCAGCACCGCGAACACGCGGATCACCAGCTCGCGCGGGATCGTCCGCGCGGCGCCCGCCTTCTTCGGGCCGACGCCCGCGCCGTCGGGCACCTGGA
>JADZDN010000360.1 GCA_020851015.1 Alphaproteobacteria bacterium
CGACCCGTGGATGCTGATGTACACCTCGGGCACCACCGGCCGGCCCAAGGGCGCGATCCGCAGCCATCGCGGCGGCACGCTGCTGTCGCTGGTCACCGAGGTCGAGCTCGGCATCAAGCGCGAGGACAGCGCGATGCTGGTGATGCCGATGTGCCACGCCAACTCGCTCTATTTCTTCGGCTCCTTCCACCACTGCGGCGGCGCGATCGCGATCTATTCGCGCAAGAGCTTCGATCCCGAGCATTGCCTGAGGACGCTCGCCGAGACGCGGTCGAACTTCACCTCGCTGGTGCCCACGCATTACATCATGATGCTGGGCCTGCCCGAGGCGGTGCGCGCGAAATACGACCGCGAGGCCGTCACCAAGCTGATGATCTCCTCGGCCCCGGCGCGGCCCGACACCAAGCGCGCGGTCATGGAGATGTTCCGCAATTCCGGCCTGTTCGAGCTCTACGGATCGACCGAGGCGGGATGGGTGACGATGCTGCACCCGCACGAGCAGTTCACCAAGCTGGGCTCGGTGGGCCGCGAATGCGTGGGCTCGGCCCCGATCCGGATGCTCGACGACGCCGGCAACGACGTGCCCGACGGCCAGCCGGGCGAGCTCTACTCGTGCAATCCCTACACCTTCGACGGCTATTGGAAGCTGCCGGACAAGACCGCCGAGGCGTTCCGCGGCACTTACTGCACGGTAGGCGACATGGCGCGGCGCGACGACCAGGGCTACATCTGGCTGGTCGACCGCAAGAAGAACATGATCATCTCGGGCGGCGAGAACGTGTACCCGTCGGAGGTCGAGGCGGTGGTCGGCGCCTGCCCCAAGGTCAAGGACGTGGCGGTGATCGGCCTCCCCGACGCCAAGTGGGGCGAGCGCGTGCACGCCGTCGTCATCCTGCACGACGGCGCTTCCGCCAGCGAGGACGAGCTGGCGGCGTGGTGCCGGGAGCGCATCGCCGGCTACAAGCGGCCGCGCAGCTTCTCGTTCATGGCCGAGGCCGACATGCCGCGCACCGCCACCGGCAAGATCCTGCACCGCGTGCTGCGCGAGCGCCTGGGCGGCGGCTGAGATTTCATCGGAGGACGCGATGGCGACGATCGACCTGAACAGCACGCCGAACATCGTGGCGGAATGGATCGCCCGCTTCCTGAAGGCGCACAGGGTCGACCGCATCTTCGGGCTGCAGGGCGGGCATATCCAGCCGATCTGGGACCACGTGGCGCGGCTGGGCATCCGCATCGTCGACGTGCGCGACGAGGGCGCGGCGGTGCACATGGCGCACGCCCACGCCGAGCTCACCGACCAGCTCGGCGTCTGCATGGTGACGGCGGGGCCGGGCGTGACCAACTGCGTGACCGGCATGGCCAACGCGTCGCTCGCCCGCGTGCCCGTGCTGCTGATCGGCGGCTGCACCTCGCGCCCGCAGGCCAACATGGGGCCGCTGCAGGACATCCCGCACGTGGAGATATTGCGCCCGGTCTGCCGCCAGTCGCGCACGCTGCGCGTGGCCGACCAGGTGGTGCGCGAGCTGGACGAGGCGGTGGCGCGCGCCTTCGGCGACCTGGGCGAGCCGGGGCCCGTCTACCTGGAGATTCCGACCGACGTGCTGCGCACCCCGGTCGCGCCCAACCTCGTATTGGACGACTGGATGCAGCCGCACCCGGCACGGCGCATCGCGCCCGACCCCGCCTCGGTCGCCCAGGCGGTGGACGCGCTGTGGAACGCCAAGCGCCCGCTGGTGATGACCGGGCGCGGCGCGCGGGGCGCCGGCAAGGAACTGGTGCGCCTGCTCGACGCCAGCGGCGCGGTCTATCTCGACACGCAGGAGAGCCGCGGCCTGGTGCCGGCCCAGCACGCCGCGTTCGTCGGCGCGATGCGCGCGGCGGCGATGAGCGAGGCCGACACGGTGTTCGTCATCGGCCGCAAGCTCGACTACCAGATGGGCTACGGCTCGCCCGCCGTGTTCCCGAGCGCGCGCTTCATCCGGCTGGCGGACTCCGCGGGCGAGCTGGTGGACAACCGGCGCGGCGATCCCGAATTGCTGGCGACGCCCTCCCTGGCGCTGGCCGCGATGGTCGAGGCGGCGGGCAACCGCCCGCCCCAGGTCGACCGCGCCTGGACCCAGGGTCTCAGGCGCAAGCACGAGGAGCGCAGCAAGGGCGGCAGGAAATCTGCGGCCGTGGGCAGCGACGGCAAGGTGCATCCGGGCGCCATCTTCGACGCGATCAAGGAGGTGGCGGCGCCCGACTTCATCGCCATCGCCGACGGCGGCGACCTCTTGAGCTTCGCGCGGGTCGGGCTGGAGGCGCGCACCTACATGGACGCCGGCGCTTTCGGCTGCCTGGGCGTGGGCGTGCCGTTCGCGGTGGCGGCGGCGCTGGCCTTCCCGGGCCGCCAGGTGATCGCGATCAACGGC
Source organism: Alphaproteobacteria bacterium (assembly GCA_020851015.1). The sequence goes on from JADZDN010000360.1 coordinate 2,415, forward strand.
GACGGCGCCTTCGGCATCAACGCGATAGAGATCGACACCGCGGTGCGCCACGGCGCCAAGGCGGTGTTCATCGTCTCCAACAACGCGGCCTGGAACATCGAGCGCTTCGACCAGGAGAGCAACTACGGCGGGCGCGTCGTGGGCACGGTGCTGCGCCACTCCGACTACGCGGCGATGGCCCGCGCGCTGGGCGCGCATGGCGAGCGGGTGGAGAAGCCGCAGGACCTGGCGCCGGCGCTGCGCCGCGCGCTCGCCAACGCGCCGGCGCTGATCGACGTGGTGACGTCGCAGACCGCGGTGTCGTCCGACGCCAAGAAGGGCCTGGGCTTCGTGCCCGACTACCAGGCGCTCACCGCCTGGGACGACGCGGAGCGCAAGCGGCGCGGGGGGTGACCAGCCCGCGTTACTTCGTCGCCTGCTTCAAGAACTGGACCAGCGCCGCGCGGGTCTCGGGCTTGGGCACGCCGGGGAAGGCCATGCGGTTGCCCGGGATGAACGCCTTCGGGTTCTCCAGGTACTGGCTGATCGTGTTGTCGTCCCAGGTGACGCCGGCCTTGGTCATCGCCTCGGAGAACTTGAAGCCCTCCTTGGTGCCCGACTTGCGGCCGAACACGCCGTGCAGGCTGGGGCCGACCCGGTCGGCCCCCTTGGCTTCCAGCGTGTGGCAGGCCTTGCAGGGCGTGAAGGCGCGCTCGCCGGCGACCAGCTGGTCGCCGGCCGCGGGCGCGGCGGCGGGGGTCGCGGACGCCGATGCCGCGGGGGCAGGCGCAGTGGGCGCGGCCGCAGCGGGCGCGGCCGCAGCGGGGGCGGCCGCAGCGGGGGCGGCCGCAGCGGGGGCGGCCGGAGCGGGGGCGGCCGGAGCGGGGGCGGCCGGAGCGGGGGCGGCCGGCGCTGCCGGCTTCGCGGCCGCGGCCGGAGCCGCTGCCGCCGGGGCTGCCCCCGGCGCTGCCGGCTTGGGTGGGCTCAAGACGGCCTTGGCCTGGTCGGGCGACAGCGGGGTCAGCCCGGCGGTCGCGCTCATCGCCGGCGGGGTGGTGTAGAAATGCAGTTCGTGATGCACCCCCATATGCGCGACGGCATAGGCGACCGCGCCGCCGACCGAAAGGCCTACCACCATGGAAACAAAGAAGGTTTTCATCGCTGGGAATTCCTTTCCGGATCGCGGCACGGGTTCTTGGGGGCGCGCGCGCCCGGCATCGAACCCCCAGGCGCGCGGCCCTATCGGTAAGCCTCGCGGCCGAGCCGTGTCAAACCCGGGGCGGCCGCAGGCTTTAAACCTTCATTAAGCCGGCGGGTATTAGCCTCCCGGAAGAACGCGCAATCCTGGTGGGCCGCACGGTGTCTGGCGCGCGCCGGGATCAGGAGGCTCCACCGAAATGAGTTCGCTGATGGCAGGCATTCTCACCGAAACCGACGTCGCGCGGTTGCTGGCCGACCGCTCGCCCGACACCCGGATCTCCACCGCCGAGAAGATCGCCGGCGAGTTCACCCAAGGCGGGTTGAGCCAGCGCGAGCGCACGCTCGCCGTCGAGATCTTCCGCCTGATGATGCAGGACGCCGAGACGCGCGTCCGCCAGGCCCTGGCGCAGGAATTGAAGGCCTGCCCCTACCTGCCGCACGACCTCGCCAAGGCGATGGCGACCGACGTCGAGCAGGTGGCGGTGCCGGTGCTCCAGTACTCCGTCGTGCTGACCGACGCCGATCTGATCGAGATCGTGACGACCCTCAATCGCGCCAAGCAGCACGCGGTGGCGCGGCGCGCGCGGGTCTCCGCCGCGGTGTCGGCCGCGCTGGTCGACCACGGCGATTCCGACGTCGCGATCGAGCTGCTGCGCAACACCGGCGCCACGATCGAGGAGCCGGCGATGATGCAGCTCGTGCAGAAGCACGGCACCGACGACCGCGTCATGCAGCCCCTGGTCGACCGCTCCGAGCTGCCGGTCACCGTGGCCGAGCGCCTGGTCACGCGCGTGTCGGAAGAGATGCGCCGCGTGCTGGTGCTGCGCCACAACATGTCGGACGACCTGGCCACCTCGCTCACCACGCGCTCGCGCGAGCGCGTGACGGTGGGGCTGCTGAAGCCGGGCATCTCCGACGCCGAGGTCCAGCGCATCGTCACCCAGCTGCGCGCCGAGGGGCGGCTGACGCCGTCGCTCCTGCTGCGCATGCTGTGCGAGGGCGACCTGCGCTTCTTCGAGGCGGCGATGGCGACGCTCGCGGGCATCCCGTGGCTGAACGCCGCGCGGCTGATCCACGACGCCGGCCAGCGCGGGCTGGCCGCGCTCTGCCGCGCCGCCGGCCTGCCCGACCAGCTCTACCCGGCCGTCCATGCCGCGCTCGCCGTCGCGCACGAGACCGAGCACGACGCCCGCGACGACGACCGCGAGCGCCACGCCCGGCGGTCGATCGAGCGGATGGTGACGCAGGTCGAGCTGCTGCCCGAGTTCGGGGTCGAGAACCTCGACTACCTGCTGGCCAAGATGAACGCCCTGCCGCCCAGCCCGGCGGCCTGACGCTTCCCTTAGCTTCGCGCCGCCCATGCCTTGATCGGCCGCGCCCGCCGTGGGATGGAAACCCATGGCGAGCGCCCCCGCATCTTCATCCCCAGCCGACGCCGGCCGTCCCGCGACGCTGGCCCGGCGCTTCGCCTGGGGCAGCCGCACCTACGTGATGGGCATCGTCAACGTCACGCCCGACAGCTTCTCGGGCGACGGGGTGATGCGCGGCGGCGACGCGACCGCGTCCGCGCTGGCGCAGGCCTGCCAGTTCGTCGCCGACGGCGCCGACCTCCTGGACATCGGCGGCGAATCGACGCGGCCGGGCGGCCGGCCGGTCGCGGCCGGGGACGAGGCAGGGCGCGTGGTGCCGGCGATCCGCGCCATCGCCGAGGCGCTGCCCCAGGTGCCGATCTCGGTCGACACCTTCAAGGCCGCGGTGGCCGAGGCCGCGCTCGATGCCGGCGCGTCGATCGTCAACGACGTGTGGGGCCTGCGCGCCGACCCGGCGATGGCGGGGCTGGTGGCGCGGCGCGGCGCCGGCGTCGTCTTGATGCACAACCGCTCGACCCCGGCCGACCCCGAACTGGACCGCCGCCTGGGCGCGCGCTTCACCGGCGCGAAATACGACGACCTGGTCGCCGACGTGGCGCGCGATCTGCGCGCGCTGGCCGACGCCGCCCTCGCGGCCGGCATCGCGCGCGAGAACATCGTGCTCGATCCCGGCGTCGGGTTCGGCAAGAACACGGCGCAGAACCTGGAGCTGCTGAACCGCATGGATGCGTTCAAGGCGCTGGGCTTCCCGATCCTCAGCGGCCCGTCGCGCAAGTCGTTCATCGGCTACACGCTGGGCCTACCGCCCGACCAGCGCGTCGAGGGCACCGCCGCCGCCGTCGCGATCTCGATCGCCCGGGGCGCGGACATCGTGCGCGTGCACGACGTGCGCGAAATGGCGCGGGTGGCCAGGATGACGGACGCGATCGTGCGGGCGGGAACCGGCGCCTGAACCGCCGGGCGGATTCGATCTCGCGCCGCGCCAGCCGGCGCGGCCCGGGCGCTCAGCCGGTCCCGATCAGCGTCATGCGCAGCGCGCGCACCACGATGTCGGCGCCCAGCCAGGCCAGCATGGCCGCCCCGATCACGATCAGCGTGATCTCGGCGGCCAGGAAATAGGCGATGCGACGGGTGACCGGTCGCGTCATGGTCGTCTCCCGGGGGGCGGTAGAATCGACGCTACGCCCGGGACATGGTTAAGCGCAGTGACGCGCGTCACTCCAGCCTGGGAGAATTCGGGGATATCGGACGGGCGGCGGGCGGTCAGTCGCCGGCGGCGGCCTGGCGGGGGATGGTGGGCGGCTGCAGCGGCTGGCTCGTCGCCTGGCCGCCGGGCTGGTTGCCCTGGCCGGCCAGCAGCGCCTCGATCTTCGGCGCCGGCATCGGCCGGGCGAACAGGAAGCCCTGCCCCAGATGGCAATTAAGCCGGATCAGGTGGCGGCACTGCTCCTCGGTCTCCACGCCCTCGGCCACGATCTCCAGCCCCAGGCTGTGGCCCAGCTTGACGATCGTCTTGACCAGCGAGAGCTCGGGCGTGTTGGCGTCGGTGC
>JADZDN010000361.1 GCA_020851015.1 Alphaproteobacteria bacterium
TGGCTCGAGACGGTCTACGTCAACGGCGTAAAGCTGGAGGCCTTCACCACCTCGGGCGGCTTGGGCACGATGTGCGAGACGTTCCTGGGGAAGATCGACAACATCGACTACAAGACCATGCGCTATCCGGGCCATGCCGCGCTGATGAACTTCTTCTTCCACGAACTGCTGATGCGCGAGCAGCGCGGGCTGGCCGGCAAGATCCTGACCCACGCCAAGCCGCCGGTGGACGACGACGTGGTCTACGTGCATGTCGCGGCGGAGGGCCAGATCGACGGCCGGCTGCTGCGCCAGGAATTCGTGCGCGCCTACTACCCTGTGGAGGTGGCGGGCGCGCGGCGCACCGCGATCGCCTGGACCACCTCGGCCTCGGTCGTTGCGGTGATCGAGATGGTGCGCGCCGGCAAGCTGCCGCAGCGCGGCTTCCTGAAGCAGGAGGAGATCGCGCTGGACGATTTCCTGAAGACGCGCACGGGCGCGCGCTTCGCCGAGGCGCGCTAGCTAGAGCGAGTTCCGTTTGAATTGAATCGCGGCTAAACGGCCCCCCACCCTAACCCTCCCCCACAAGGGGGGAGGGGACTCAAACTAGGGCCGCCTTTTTTTGTCCCCTCCCCCTCGATGGGGGAGGGTTAGGGTGGGGGTGTTTCGACACTATTGGAACTCGCGCTAGTACCGCTCCAGCACCTCGGTGCCGGCGCCGTCGTCCCAGGTGCCCATCAGGCGGCCATCGGGCGCGATGGTGTAGATCACCGGGTAGCGCTGGCCCCAGTCGATCACCAGCTTGTCGCCCTGGAAGCCGCCGACGCCGCGATAGGTGTTGCCGACCTGCCAGATCACCTCGTACTGGGTGCCGATGCGCGAGATGCGCGCGGTGCCGCCATAGGTGGCGCTGCCGGCCGTGCCGCTGACCTTGTAGACGCCCTCGATCGGCTGGGGCGGGATGAAGCCGACCTGCGGTGACGAGGGCGGCGAGGCGGGCGGCTGCGGGTCCGTCGTCGGCGCCAGCGGCGGCGGACTCGGTCGCGCAGCCGGGGCGGGCGCGGCGGCGATCTTGGGCGTCGGGGCCGGGGGCGCCGGCTTCTGCAATTCGGCGATGCGCAGCTTCGCCAGGTTCGCGAACAGTCCCTGCGGGAACTGCGCGAGATAGGCGTCGTATTCCTCGACGCGGTTCGACTGCTGGGCCGAGCGCCAGAACACGAGCTCGCTCTCCGCCTGCGACGCGGCGGCCGGCGACGCCGGAGCCGGCGCCACGTTGACGGTCGCGCCGGGCTGCGCGTTGACCGTGATGTTGAAGACGAAGTCGCCGCGCAGGGACGAGGAGATCCACGGCGTCTGCTGACCGTTGGTGCGCTGCTCGACGCCGACGATGACGCGCTTGAACACCTCCTCGACCTTCAGGTTGGGCACCGACATCGCCTTGACCAGCTCTTCGGTATAGGGGCCGTTCTCGCCGTCGCCGTCGGCGGCGACCGAGCCGGGCGCGGTGGCGTAGGCGATCAGCCCGCCGCGCGCGGCGTCGATGGCGGTCAGCCCGCGCGCCGCGCCGCGCAGCTTCTTCTCGAACGGGTTGTTGCGGCAGGCGTCGAGGATCACCAGGCTGACGCGCGCCTGGCCCTGCTCCAGCTCCTCGGTAAGCGCGCCGATATCGACGGCCTGGAAGCGCAGGTCGCTTTCCGCGCCCAGGCTGGCGTCGACGGGGATCAGGTAGTTGCGCCCGCGCGACTGGATGCCGTGGCCGGCGTAATAGACCAGCGCCACCACGCCGGGCTGCAGCTTGCGCGTGAAGTCGCGCACCGCCGCGCCCATCGAATCGCGGGTCGCGTTCTCGCGCAGGATGACGTCGAAGCCCAGTTCGCGCAGCTTGCCCGCCATCAGCCGCGCGTCGTTGACCGGATTCTTCAGCGGCTGGTCCGGATAGGCGGCGTTGCCCATCACCAGCGCCACGCGCTGCTCGACCTGCGCGGAAGCCGAGGCGGCCGTCAGCGCGAGCACGAGCGCCAGGAACGCAGCCATCCGCAACACGATGCGACCCCCCTTCGGCGACGGCGGTGGAAGCCGCATCCTAGCGGAGATGGGGCAATCGGGGCAGACCCCGCGCGCCGACACCAAATCGCCATCATTGATCAAGATTCCTGTCCCGGAAATCGCCGATCCTGCCACAGAGCCCCGATAGAACCCCCGCCCACCGGCCGTTCGCCCCAACGGCGGCCGCTCGTTCACCAGGCAGGAGGCAGAGATGACGAACACCGACACCCGCGCCGCCCGATTGACCGCCCCCATGCCGGGAGCGCGGGTCGCCATCGCGGCGGCGGCCCGTCCGGGCCTTGTCGCGCGGCTGCTGCACGCCTGGGAGCTGCGCCGCGCGCTCCGCGACGTGCAGTCGCTGGACGAGCGCATGCTGCGCGACATCGGCCTGTCGCGCGGCGATGTCGAATCGGCGGTGCGCGGCCGGCGCTAGCGCGCCGCCCCAGCCTTGCCGGCCTGGCCGAGCCTCGGCTAGCGTGCGGCGATGGCCGAAGAATCCGTCTTCCTGCCGGTGGCCGAGGCCTATGACCGCTGGGCCCCGGGCTACGACGCTTACGACAACCCGATGGTGTTCGCCGCGGCACAGGCGGTGGAAGCCATGGCGACGCGCGCCGCGGGCCGGGACGTGTTCGAGTTCGGCTGCGGCACGGGGCGCAATCTTGCCGTCCTGAAGCGGCACGGCGCGGCCGCGGTCGCGGGCTGCGACCTGTCCGAGGGCATGCTGGCCAGGGCGCGCGAACGCGATCCCGCCTTCAGCCTTTTGCGTCACGACATGAACCTGCCGCTGGACCGGCCGGCGGGGAGCGCCGACCTGGTGCTGTTCTCCCTGGCGCTCGAGCATGTCGCCGAATTGGGCGCGCCGCTTTCCGAGGCGAAGCGGATCCTCCGTCCCGGCGGCGCGATCGCCGTGATCGAGATCCATCCCGCGCTGTCGCTGGGCGGCCTGGCCGCGCATTTCAAGGACGCGGCCGGCGAGGTGCGCATGCCCACCTTCGCGCATTGCTTCGCCGACTACCTGAACGCGTTCGCCGCGCTCGACCTGCGCGTCGCGCATTGCCGCGAATGGCGCCCGCGGGACTTCGCCGTGCCGGCGCCGGACAAGGCGCTGCGCCGCGGCGCCGACCATCCGCTGGTGGTCGAATTCGTGCTGGCGACGGTCCGATGATCGACCTGTCGGCCCTGCGGCCCGGCATGTCCGGCACGGCCGAGCTGCTGGTGGAACCCGAGCACACGGCGCCGCGCGTGGGCAGCGGCAAGGTGGCCGTGCTGGCTACGCCGGTGATGATCAACCTGATCGAGGCCGCGGCGCTGGCGGCGTGCGAGCGGGTTCTGCCGGCGGGGTGCCAGAGCCTGGGCATCCATCTGGACATCCGCCACTTCGCCGCCACGCCGGTGGGCATGCGCGTGCGCGCGACCGCCGAGTTGGTGGCGGTAGACGGGCGCACGCTGACGTTCAAGGTCGCGGCGCGCGACGGCAAGGAGCCGATCGGCGACGGCACGCACCAGCGCGTGGTCGTCAACGTCGAACGCTTCGACCGGCGGGTGCAGGCCAAGCGCGAGGGCTGACGAAGGCGAGCGGCCCTATTGCCCATTTTCCAGGCAGGCTTGCTCACGCGTTTGTGAACCAAGAATCGCGCCCATCAGGGGTCACGCCGACGCCTGCCGATGGTTCTCTTAACGAACGTTCGGTCGCTGCGGACGGCGCAGTTGCGTCTCCCTGCACCGGGCGGTGGGGGATGCTTGATGCGGAACGCGGCATGAGCAATCGGGAATCGCTTCGGCCCAACGCCGTCCTGCGGCAGGTCATGGAGCGCGAGAAAGTCGGCGCGGCGGACGTGGCGAAGAGCCTGGGCGTCAGCCGGCAGCACGTCTACTACCTGCTGGACGGCCGCGCCCGGTTCACGGCGGCGATGGCGGTTCGCTTCGAGCGCGCCTTCGGGCTGCGGGCCGAGGAGTTGCTGCAGTTACAGCTGGCCGAGGATCTGGACGAGGCGCGCAACGCGATCGACGGCGAGACGACGGCGGGCGGCGGCCCGATGGCCGAGGAGACGCCCGAAGGTCGCGGCTGACCAAGCGCCGCGCCGGCGCACACCTGCATCGAACAAAGAGACTGGCGACGATCGCGACGGGCTGCCGGCGAGCCGGGCGGCAAGCTGTAACGCGCTCCGCGACACGATTCACCATCCAACGCCAGCGGGCTTGGTTAATGCAACGACGAGTCGCGTGGCGCGGCGGGATTGGGTATCATCCCCCGCCATAAGCCGACGGGGGTCGGCGCTTCTACTTTAAGCGGGGAGTGCTCCATGGTTTTCCGTCGTATGTCGCGCCTCGCCGCCGCGGCGGCGCTGGTCGTTTCGCTGGCGGCCGTGTCCGCCGCGCCCGAGGCCCTGGCACAGGCCAAGGCGCCGCCGAAGCCGGCGGCCCCGAGCATCGCGCCGGACACTGCGAAGAAGTTCATCACCGACATGGGCAACCGGACCGTCTCGGTGCTGGCGAACCAGTCCAACGCGCAGGCGCGCAACGACGCCTTCACCGCCGTCATGCTCGACGCGATCGACTTCGACTCGCTGGCGATGCAGACGCTGGGCAAGATGTCGCGCACCGTGACGCCGACGGACCGCCGGGAGTTCACCGAGCTGTTCGCCGCCTATGTCATCGACGTCGCGGTGCAGAAGTTCGGCACCACCCAGGTCAGCAACTTCAGCATCGGCGCGCTGAAGGACCAGCCGAACGGCGACATCAAGGTCAACACCGTGGTCAACACCA
>JADZDN010000362.1 GCA_020851015.1 Alphaproteobacteria bacterium
GCGGCGGCGGCGTCGAGGCTGTTGGGCCGGATGGCGGCGGCAGCGGTCATCGTCAGTCCCTCAAACCAGGGTCCAGTGGTAGTCGCCGGTGTAGCCGGCCTCGGCGAAGATCTTCTTCCACCCCTCGGGGTAGTCGTGGGTGTAGGCGGTCAGCACCCAGTCCAGGAACAGCGCGCGCTGCTCGGGCGTGTGGTAGCTGTCGACCTGGACATAGGCCTTGCCGTCGCGCGTGACGCGCTGGATTTCCTTCAGCGCCTCGATGCATTCCGCACGCGGCAGGTTGTGGATCGTGTTGATGCTGACCACCGCGTCGAAGCTGTGGTCGGGGAAGGGCAGTTTCCTCGCGTTGCCCAGGTGCAGGCGCCCCACCACCTCGGGCTCGCATTTCATCATCGCGTATTCCGAGATGTCGAGGCCGAACGCCTCGAGCCCGGGACAGGCCTTCATGAAGTCCTTGACCAGGAACCCCTTGGCGCAGCCCACGTCGAGCACGCGCATGCCGGGCTTCAGGCCGAAATGGGCGATGATGTCCTCGGCGATCGGAATCCAGCGCCCATCGTAGCGGAATCCGCCATAGCCGTACTCGCGCGGACCGTCGAAATACTCGAAGCCGTACTGGCGCGAGATGCGGATGTGCTCGTCCGTCTTGGCCGCGCTGCGGCTCTGCACGTTTCGCTTGGACTGGGGATAGCGGCGCAGCAGGTTGATTTCCGCCATGGCAGCGTAAAATGTCCGATATTCCAGGGATTTGCGTTGCCGCTCCCGATCCGGCGGCGGCGACGGGTTTAACGCAAAGCGCCTTGCGTGGCAACCCTCGGCCCCCGGCGGGCCCCGGCGGGGCGCGCCGCCGCCGGTCGCGCCGTTGCTTGACTTCGTCAACTATCCGGTTGATCCTGGCACGAAACAAGGCCGGGAGGGCGACGCCATGGCGGAGACCACCCTGGACCGGCGCGTGGCCGCGGTCCGGCGCTTCAACCGCTTCTACACGCTGAAGATCGGCGCCTTGGAGGAAGGCCATTCGCAAAGTCCCTTCTCGCTCGCCGAGGCGCGCGTGCTCTACGAGCTCGCCAACCGCGCGCGCCCGACCGCGGGCGAGCTGGCGCGCGACCTGGGCCTGGATGCTGGGTATCTCAGCCGCATCCTGGCGGGGTTCGACAGGCGCGGCCTGCTGGTCAAGGAGCCCTCCGACAGCGACGGGCGGCAGAGCCACCTGGTGCTGACCGCGGCGGGCCGGGCCGCCTTCGCGCCGATGAACGCCGCCACCAAGGCCGGCATCGGCCGGATGCTGCGGAGCATCGACGGCGCCGGGCAGGAGCGCCTGGTGGCGGCGATGCAGACGATCGAGACTTTGCTCGGCGCGCCGGCCGAACCCAAGACGCCCTATCTGCTGCGACCGCACCGGCCGGGCGACATGGGCTGGGTGGTATCGGCGCATGGCGCGCTCTATGCCCGGGAATACGGCTGGGACCAGAGCTTCGAGGGGCTGGTGGCCGAAATCGCGGCGAAATTCATCCGCCACTTCGACCCGGCGCGCGAATGCTGCTGGATGGCCGAGAAGGACGGCGAAACCGTCGGCTCGGCCTTCGTGGTGCGCAAGTCGGCCACGGTGGCGAAGCTGCGCCTGGTGATCGTCGATCCCAAGGCGCGCGGCCTGGGCATCGGCCAGCGACTGGTGGCGGAATGCATCCGCTTCGCGCGCCAGGCGGGCTATCGCAAGCTGACGCTCTGGACCAACTCGATCCTCAACGCCGCGCGGCACATCTACGAGGCCGAGGGGTTCGCGCTGGTGAAGTCCGAGGCCCATCGCAGCTTCGGCCACGATCTGGTCGGCGAGATCTGGGAATTGAAGCTTTGAGCCTGATGCCGATCGCGGCGGCGGCCGGCACCGGCATCCAGGTCGGCCTTGCCATCGTCGCCACGCGCTACGTCATCGACCAGGCGGGACCGGCGTCGCTGGCGCTGTGGCGCTATGCCATCGGGGCGCTGTGCCTGCTGCCCGTCGTGTCGGCGCTGCGCGCCTGGCCGCGCTTTCGCGCCGCGGACCTGCTGCCGATCGCCGTCCTCGGCATGGTGCAGTTCGGCCTGCTCATCGCGCTCCTGAATTTCGGGCTGAAGACGATCTCCTCGGCGCGTGGCGCGCTGATCCTCGCGACCTTTCCGCTGCAGACCATGCTGATCGCCGCGCTCCTGGGCCGCGAGAGACTGACCGCGGCAAAGTCGCTCGGCGTGCTGCTGACGATCCTGGGCGTCGGCGCGGCGCTCGGCGAGAAGGCGGCGGGCGGCAACCACGGCTGGATCGGCGAGGCCGCGGTCTTCGCCAGCGCGTTCTGCGGCGCGCTGTGCAGCGTGCTCTACCGTCCCTATTTGCAGCGCTACCCCGCCCTGCCCGTGGGCGCGGTGGCGATGCTGGGTTCGGTCGCGTTCCTTTCCATCCCCGCCTGGGGCGAAGGCGTCTTCGCCGCCCCTCCGCATTTCACCCCGGGCGGCTGGGCGGCCATCCTGTTCATCGGCATGAGCAGCGCCGTCGGCTATTTCCTGTGGCTGTGGGCGCTGGCGCGCGCGACGCCGACGCGCGTGACGGTGTTCCTGGCGCTGAGCCCGATCACCGCGATGCTGCTGGGCGCGGCCCTGCTGGGCGAGCCGATCACGCCGATGGGGCTGCTGGGCGTGGTGCTGGTCGCGCTGGGCCTGGTGGTCGCGACGCGCGGCGGGCCTCAGCCCGGGCCGACGCCCAGCGTGTAGCGCATCAGCCCGGCCCTGGCGCAAGCCTCGGCCGGCAGCACGGCGTAGGGATCGAGCAGCACGCGGCCGCGCATCGCGCGGGCGATCGCCGCCGGATCCAGCGTCTTGAATTCCGGCCAGGGCGTCATGATCGCCACCACGTCGGCGCCCTTGCAGGCGGCCAGCGCGGAGTCGGCACCGTGCGCCCGGGGATGTGGCGCGGCCGAGACCGGCACCACCGGGTCGTAGGCGCTGATCGCGAACGCGCCCAGGTGACGGATCAGCGCCAGCGACGGCGAGTTCTTGGTGGAGTGGGTGTTCTCCTTGTAGGCGAGGCCCAGAACCGCGATCGCCGGGTTCGGCATCTGCGGCAGCACGGCGCGCTGCAACGTGCGCCAGGCCCAGTCGCGGCGATGGCGCGAATTGGCGATCCACGCCTGCACCACGCCGGCGTCGCTGCCGATCTTTTCGGCGATGCGGCAGACCGTGGCCAGGTCGCGCTCGAGATTGCCGCCGGCGATGCCCAGGCCCGGCGCCAGATAGGCGTACTGGCCGATGCGCTTGTCCAGCTTCAGCGCCGGGGCGATCTCGTGCCAGGCCGCGCCGATGCCCTCGCACAACTCCGCCAGCGTGTTGGCGACGCTGATCGACGACACCAGGCAGCAGTTGATCGCGATCTTGGCCAGCTCCGCGCTCTCGTAACGCATGACCAGGGTCGGGCAGCCGAAGGCGTCGAGATAGGCCTGGAGCGCGGGCGGCAGCGGCTTCGCCGGCTCGGGCGATCCCACGATATAGCGCTCGGGATTGAGCGCGCGCTCGATGGCGCGGCCGAAGATCAACGTCTCGACCTGGTAGCAGAGGTTGAGCGCGGGCCGCTGGCGCGCGCGGGTGAAGCCAGGCGGCACCTGGCTCAGCACGACCAGGATCGCATCGCTCCGAAGGCCCTCCTGCACCGTGCGCAGCAGCGCGTCGATCCCCGACAGGTCGCTCCTGCCCTCGTCGTCCGTGGGCACGTCGGGCGCGACATACACCACGTCGCAGCGCCTCAGCGCGTCGACCAGCGACGTGAAGGACAGGCGCTCGGCGTTCTTCGCCCGCAATTCGGCGAGGTCGGGCTCGACCACCGGCAGTTCGCCCCTGGCAAGCCGGGCGCTCAGCGCCGCGTCGGGATCGAAGCAGACCACGGCGAAGCCGCGCTCGGCCGCCGCGACGGCGGAGTTGAGGCCGAGATGCGTCATCCCGGCGTATCCGATCACCGGCTTGGTCACGCCCCGGCCGCCTTGACGGCATCCTGCCCAAGCCGGCGCAAGGTGCGGCTGAGCCACAGATCGCCCGACAGGTTGGTCGGCTGCTTCGCCTGGACGATGCGCTTGAAATGCGCGTATTCCGCTTCCCAGGTGGGGTCGTCCTGCACCAGGGTCACGCTCTCCTCCGGCGGTCGTCCACTGGGCAGGACGCGTGTGCGGTGGGTGAAGGTGCTGGGCCCCCATTTGCACAGCGAGCGGATATGCGCCGTGCCCTTCTCGGCCAGCACGTCGCAGGTGAAGTGGTTGCGCCACTGCAAGAGCGTCATCTCCAGCTCGATCTTCGGCTTCCCGGCCTCCGACGCGATCACCACGTGGTCGGGCGCGCGGTTCTCGAACCGGCTGGCGGAGACGACGCGGAAATCCTCGGCCAGGTCGCCGAACCAGAACCGCGCCGTGTCGAGCAGGTGCGAGCCGAGGTCGGGCAGCACGCCCGCCTCGGCATCCCGCCACGCCGATTCGCGCACCAGCCGCGCCGTGCCGTTGCCGTAGAACATGCGGCAGCGATAGACGCGCCCCAGCCGGCCCGACGCGACGAGATCGCGCATGCGCACGTAGTGCGGCTCGAAGCGGTGGTTGTAGGCTGTGTAGCACACCACGCCCTTGGCGCGCGCCGCCACCTGGATTTGCTCGATCTCGCCGTCATCTGCGGCCCATAGCGGCTTTTCGACCAGCACGTGCTTGCCGTTGGCGACCAGGTAGCCCAGCACGTCCATCTTCGGCTGGTCGGGAATGCAGGCGAGCGCCGCGTCATAGGCATCGAGCGGCACGTCCTCGACCCGGCGGTACTCGGCTTCGCGGTTGACCGGGTCGACCGCGGCCACGTGGTCCGCGCCGGCGACCCGCCGCCGCTTGTGGCCCTGGACGCCCAGCCCGATCGTGATCGCGCGCATCGGGCGGCCCGTCCGTCAGGCCTTGAAATTGGCGTGCTTCTCGATCCGCTCCAGCACGCGCTCGACGTCGGCGGGGGTGACCGGCACGTTGCCGTCATGCTCGCATTCCACCGCCGCGGCGATCGACCCCAGGGTCGAGGCCACCACCTCGTTGCCGGTCGCGATCATGCTGAGCGTGGCATAGGCGAGCAGCGCGTCGCCCGAGCCGACGGCGTCGACCACGTTCTGGGCGAAGCTGTCCACCACGAAGAACGCGCGCACGTCCTCCTGCTGCTTCGGCACCGCGCGGTAGGTGATCATGCCGCGCTCGCCCATCTTCAGCATCAGCGTCTTGCATTGCGCCTGCTTGTAGAGCTCGAGCCCCAGCGGGCGGACCACCGAATCCTGGTCGCCCAGCGCAAAGCGCGCCTCGCGCTCGTTCGGCGTGATCAGGTCGAAGCCCTTGAACTCCAGGATGTTGCCCCAGCGGCTGGCGACCTGGCTGTCGGCCACGCGATAGACGCCCTTGGGGATCGCGCCGATCAGCTCGGGGATCGTGCGGCGGTTGAAGATGCCGTGGCGGAAGTCGCAGAACACCACGGCCTGGGTGCCCGCCTCGGCGATATGCGCCTTCAATTCCCCCAGGATGCGCTCGGAGATCGAGCGGTTGTCGAGCGTGTCGACCTTGAGCAGCCGGTAGCCGCCGGCGATGAACGCGTTCTTGTTGGTGGTCGGGCGCGTCGGGTCGACGATCGGGTTGACCGTGATGCCCGCCTTGTCCAGGTCGCCCATCACGAACATGCCCAGCTTGTCGTTGCCCAGCACGGTGGTGAAGGTCACGTCCGCGCCGGCCGCGCGCAGGTGCTTGGCGACGATGCCGGCGCCGCCGACGAAGTCGTTGTGCTTCTCGTAGCGGACCGAGAAGGTCGGCGTCTTGGTGTTGCCGCCGATCAGGGTGGTGTAGGTGTAGCTGTCGACGATGGTGTCGCCGATCACGTGCACCTTGATGCCTTCGAGCTTACCCAGCGCCGCGCGCAGGGCGCCGAAGTCCATGTTCTCGGCCTCGAGCAGCGACATCAGCTTCTCGACCGCGA
>JADZDN010000363.1 GCA_020851015.1 Alphaproteobacteria bacterium
GCCGTCCTCGGCAAGGGCATCCATTTCAAGAATCTCGGCCTGCTGGTCGTCGACGAGGAGCAGCATTTCGGCGTCAAGCAGAAGGAGCGCCTGAAGCAGCTCAAGGAGGACGTGCACGTCTTGACGCTGACCGCGACGCCGATCCCGCGCACCTTGCAGCTCGCCCTGTCGGGGGTGCGCGAGATGAGCCTGATCGCCACGCCCCCGGTCGACCGCCTGGCGGTCAGGACCTTCGTGCTGCCCTACGATCCCGTGGTGATCCGCGAGGCGATCCTGCGCGAGCAGCATCGCGGCGGCCAGGTGTTCTATGTCTGCCCGCGCATCGAGGACCTGCCGAAGCTGGAGGACCGCCTGCGGCGCCTGGTGCCGGAGGTGCGGATCGGCGTGGCGCACGGGCAGATGGCGGGCAGCCAGCTCGAGCGCGTCATGGAGGGCTTCTACGACGGCGCCTACGAGATATTGCTGTCGACCAACATCATCGAGTCGGGCCTCGACATTCCGACGGCCAACACGATCGTCATTCACCGCGCCGACATGTTCGGCCTGGGACAGCTCTACCAGCTCCGCGGGCGGGTCGGGCGCGGCAAGATCCGCGCCTATGCCTACCTGACCCTGCCCGGCGAGAAGGCGCCCACCGCGGCCGCCACGCGGCGGCTCGAGGTGATGCAGACGCTCGATACGCTGGGCGCGGGCTTCACGCTCGCCAGCCACGACCTCGACATCCGCGGCGCGGGCAATCTTTTGGGCGAGGAGCAGTCCGGGCACATCAAGGAGGTGGGCATCGAGCTCTACCAGCAGATGCTGGAGGACGCGGTCGCCGAGGCGCGCGGCGCCGCGACGGCGCGCCCGGCCGAATGGACCCCGCAGATCGCGATCGGTACGCCGGTATTGATCCCCGAGGGTTACGTGCCGGATCTCGACGCGCGCCTGGCCCTCTACCGCCGCATCGCATCGTTGGTCGACCGGCTGGAGATCGAGGCCTTCGCCGCCGAGCTTGTGGACCGCTTCGGCCCGCTGCCGGCGGAGGTCGAGAACCTGCTGGAGATCATCGCGATCAAGCGCATGTGCCGCGACGCCGGCGTCGAGAAACTGGAGGCGGGGCCGAAAGGCGTCGTGATCGCCTTCCGCGAGAACAAGTTCCGCAATCCCGACAAGCTGGTCCGCTACATCGCGCGCAATGCCGTCTCGACCAAGATCCGCCCCGACCAGCGCGTCGTGTTCGTGCGCGACTGGGACGATCCGGCGGCGCGGGTGAAGGGGCTGACGACGATTCTCGACGAGCTGGCGCAGATGGCGGCTTAGGCCCGCGCCGGAGTTTTGAAGCTTCGCCGGGTAGGGGACGAAGAAAGCCGGCGCCCTTTTCTTGCCCCCTCCTCCCCCTTGATGGGGGAGGGCCGGGTGGGGGTGCTCCCGCTGAATGGGACTTACGCTGCGGTCGTCTCGCTGTCCGCGCCATCGTGCTGGCGCGAACGCGCGACCGTCACCGTGCAGGGCGCGTTGGCCGCCACCTCGCCGGACACGCTACCGAGCAGCCGACGCATGGTGGTGTTCGCCCGCGCGCCCATGATGATGTGGTCGACCCGGTTGGCGCGCACGTAGTCGAGGATCGCGCCGGCGGGATCCGTGGATCCGAACACGTGGTAGGTGAGCCGGTCCTTGTCGATGCCCAGCGGCTCGGCCCAGTGCTTCAACTCGACCAGGCGCTGGATGTGCTTGTTGTGGCCTTCCTCGTCGAAGGTGCTTTCCAGCTTGATGCGGCTTTCCTTCAGCACGTTGATGCAGGCAAGCCTGGCGCCGGGCACCGTCTCCAGCACGCGCGCGACGGTGGTGCGCAGCAGCTCGGCCAGGGCGGCGGAGCCTTCGGTCAGGTCGATCGCGACGGCGATGATGGGGGCGGCGGCGATCTGCGTCGCCACCGCGTCGCGCCGCACCGGCCCGATCGTGTCCTGGTTGAAGCGCCGGCGGATCACGGTCGCCCACGAGTCCCGGCGCAGGCGTTCCGCGCGCGCGGTCAATGTCACCTGGCCGGGATTGCGCAGGTCGGAGGCGAGCTGCGCGGCGGTGGGATGGCGCCAGGCCGGATTGACCTCGAGGCAGCGCAGGATCACTTCCTGCAGCCAGGGCGGGCAGTCCGGGCGCAGCTTTCGCGGCGGTTCGGGATCGCGCCACAGCCGCTTCTTCAGGCCCTTGAGGCGGGGCGGGTCGCCGAACGGCCGCTCGCCGGTGACGAAGAAATACATCAGCACGCCAAGCGCGAAGAGATCGCTGCGCGGGTCGCGGCGCATGCCCAGCACCTGCTCGGGCGCCATGTAGGGCGCGGTGCCGTAGGGAAGGCGGAACTCCTCCTCCATCAGGTCGGGAAGCTGGTCGTGCCGCGACAGGCCGAAATCGATCAGCACCGCTTCGCCGGTCGCCCGGTGCATGATGTTGGACGGCTTGACGTCGAGATGAACCACGTGCTGCCGGTGCAGGTCGTCCAGCGCGTCGGCGATCCGCGCGCCGATCGCGGTCACCTCCTCGGGCGGCAGGGGGAGCTGTTTCAACAGCGGCAGCAGCGACGCGCCGGGCAGGCGCTCCATCACAAGATAGGGCTGCGCCGCGAAATCCGCGGCGGCGACGAATTTCGGCACATGCGGCCCGGCAAGGCGCGGCAGGATCATCTGCTCCATCTCGAAGCTGACGATGGTCGCCGGGTCCTCGCCCTCCGTGAGCTTCGGCACCTTCATCAGCATCGGGAACGCGATGTCGTCGCGCGTGACCGACCACAGCGTCGCCATGCCGCCGGTATGGATCAGTTCGCCGATCAGGAACCCGTCGAGCGTGGCGCCGGTTTCAAGCCTAGCCTTCGCCATCCGGTCAGCGTCCCTGCGACAGGCGGTGGGCCAGCGCCTCGGGCAGGCCGGCGTCGCGGATCTTGGCGGCGGCGCGGTCGATATCATAGGCGACGCGCATGAAAGTCAGCTCGTTCCGGGTCAGGTCCAGCATCGCATAGGACGATGCCGCGTTGCCGTCGCGGGGCTGGCCCACCGACCCCAGCACCGCCAGCCAGCGCCGCTGCGGCGACAGCGGCACGGGCACGCCGGTGACCGGCTGGAAATGCAGCAGCTTGTGCGTCGCCGTGATGCCGAACAGCGCCGGCACGTGGACATGGCCGCAGAAGATCCACTGCGCGGCGTGTCCCTCGAAGCAGCGGGCGGCGTCATCGCGGTCGGTCACGTAGCGCCATTGCTGCGGGATGCGGCCGTCGGCATGGACGTAGAGCCGGTTGCCGTCTTCGGCATGGACCGGCAGGCGATCGAGGAAGCTCCGCGCCGCCGGGCCAAGCTGTCCGCGCGTCCATTGGATCGCGATTTGCGCATTGGGGTTCATGGTTTCGCGCGGTTCGGCGACCGCATGGTCGTGATTGCCCAGGATCGCGGTGCTGCCACTCGCCACGTGCTCCATCACCGCTTCGACCACCCAGGCGGGATCGGCGCCATAGCCGACATAGTCGCCCAGGAAGACGTGGCGCTCGGCGCCGTGCTCGCGCGCATGGGCCAGGCAGGCCGAAAACGCTTCCCGGTTTGCATGGATATCGGCCATCAGGGCGATCAGCATGGAGAACCGCGCCTTCGCGCGCGCTAGGTGTTTTCCTTGAGCAGGCTGCGGCCGCAGATATAGCCCCAGGTCAGGACCGGGCCGATCGTGGTGCCGGCGCCGACGGCCTTCGAACCGATCGGGTTCGCCATCACGTTGCCGGCCGCGTAGAGCCCCGCGATGCGGCTGCCGTCCGGGCGCAGCACCTGGCCATGCTCGTTGGTGCGCGGGCCGCCCTTGGTGCCGAGATACGAGGCGCGGAACGGGACCGCGTAGAACGGGGGCCGCTCGATCGTGCCCAGCACCGGGTTCGGCCGATGCGCCTGGTCGCCCAGGAGCAGCGTGTCCCAGATATGGGTGCCGCGGCCGAAATCGTCGTCTCGGCCGCGCCGTGCGAAATCGCCCATGCGCCGCGCGCTGTCCTCCAGCCCGGCGGGGTCGACGTCGATCAGCGCCGCCAGCGCGCGCAGCGAATCCGCCTGGTAGAGCAGCGGCGGCTTTCGGGTGGCCGGCAGGGCATGCGGGTATTTGCGGGCGTATTGCCGGTCGAAGATGCGCCAGGCCGGCAGGTTGACCGGCTGGCGGGTCTCGGGGTCGCGGATTTCGAAGGCCAGGCCGATATTGATCTGGACCTCGTTGACGAAGCGCCGGCCGGCCTTGTTGACCAGCATGATGTGCGGCAGCTTCAGGTCCTTGGTCGGCGCGCCATGCGGCCGGCCCTCGTAGGTGATCTGCTTGGTCGGATAGATCAGCGACTGGTCCATGCGGTCCAGCTTTGCGCCGACCGCCTCGGCCATGCGCTGGCCGTCGCCGGTGTTGGTATCGGGGCTGCCGATCAGTTCGACGGGGCCGGGCAGATAGCGGGCCATCATCTCGGCGTTCCATTCGAATCCGCCGGTCGCCAACAGCACGCCGCGCCGCGCGCGGATCGTCTGGGTTCTGCCCTGACGCTCGATCCGGGCGCCGATGACCCGATCGGATTCCGCGATCAGTTCGCGTGCCGGCGCCTCTGCCATGATCTCGGCGCCCGCGTCCTGGCATCCGCGCACCAGGCCCACGATGAGCGCGGTGCCCATGGCATGTTGTCCCCGCAGCTTGCGCCAGAACGAGCGCAGGCCGAAGCGCAGCATGCCCTGGAACGGGTGGGCCATGAACTGGGTATCGGCCAGCTCGTTGTAGGTGAAGCTGTCGAGCGCGGGGGTCGGGCGAATTCGGTCGGCGAGCGCGCCCGCGGCGCGCATGGCGATCGGGCGCGGCGAGACGTTGCGGCCGCGGCGCTTGCCGCCTGGCGCCTCGGCATAGGCGTCGGGCTCCAGGCCGACGCCAAAACGCAGCGGCGAGTTTGCCTCGGCGAAGCGCAGCATCTCGGGTCCGTTGCGCACGAAGGCCTGCCACAGGGGTTCTTCGCGCTCGGCCCAGCCGGGCGGCGCGACGCTGCGGATGTAGGTCAGCGCCTCCTCGGGCGAATCCGTCTCGCCGAGCCGCGCCATGTGGTGGTTGCAGGGAATCCAGGCACATCCGCCCGACATGGCGGATGTGCCGCCGATGTAGCGCGACTTCTCGGCGACCAGCACCGAGAGTCCGCCGCGCGCGGCCGCCAGCGCGCCCATGAGCCCGGCCGCCCCCGAGCCGATGACCAGGACATCGACGGTGCGTTCGCCCGCAGATGGATCGGGATCGCGCGACAACACGGACGGTCCTTAAAGCTTGGGCGCGGTCTTGGCCATGCTCGGGCGTTCCTTCATCTTCGCCCACCATTCCGACAGCCGGGGCAGTTTCTTCAGGATCGCCTCGCCCTCGGGCGTCATCGAGAAATAGGCCATGACCGGCGCCAGGTGCAGGTCGGCGAGGCTTAGCTGGGGCCCGGCAAGAAAGGGGCTCTGGCCCATCAGGTTCTCGATCTCGGTCAGCGCCTTTTCCGCCTCCGGAAGCGCCTTCGCGATCGCCTCCTCGTCCGGCTTCTGGCCGAGGATCGGCTTGACCAGGCGATTGACCGCCACGCCGTGGACCGCCGGCGCATAGGCATAGCTGTCCACAAGGCTCATGATCTGGTTCATGCGCGCGCGCTGCTTGATGTCGGCCGGCACCAGCTTCGGGCCCTGTACCGCGTCGTCCAGATAGCGCTCGATCGCGCCCGTCTCATAGAGCGTGAAGCCGTCCAGCTCCACCGTGGGCACCTTGCCGTAGGGGTGGCGCGCGAGATGCGCCGGGCTGTGCCCGTCGCCCTTCAGGATGTCGACCTCGACCATCTTGTAGGGCGCCCCCTTCTCCTCCAGCACCAGCCGCACGGTGCGGGCGTAGGTGCTGTAGGCCGGGCCGTAGATCGTCGTCTCTCCCATGAATTCGGTCCCCAGGATCGTTCGGTTAGGTCACGCCAGCGCCGGTGGGCTCTGGTTGCTCGGCGGCGACGAGATCGAATACCGGCAGGAATGCTTCGGGCTCCTGCGCGCCGGACAGGGCATAGCGGCCATCGACGATGAAACAGGGCACGCCGCCGATGCCAAGCTGGCGGGCATAGACATCCTCGCCCAGCACGGCCTCGGTCTCCTCGTCGCTGGCAAGGAAGGCGCGCGCGGCGTTGGCGTCCATTCCGGCTTCGGCCGCGATGTCGGCCAGAACGTCGATCTCGCCGACCAGCCGCCCGTCGTGGAAATATGCCTGGAAGAGCGCCTCGACCACCGCGTTCTGCCGGCCGAAGCGGTCGGCGAAGCGGATCAGCCGATGCGCCGCTACCGTGTTCGGCGTGCGTCGGATGCGATCGAAGGCGAAGTCGACCCCGCTGCGCTGGCCGGCGGCGCGGACCGTGTCATAGATGCGCTGCGCCGCTTCGGGTCCGCCGAATTTCGCTGTTAGATAGGCAACGCGCTCCATCCCTTCGGGCGGCATGCCCGGATTGAGCTGGAACGCGCGCCAATGGATCTTGCTCTCGGGCTGCGGGCGCAAGGCCAATGCCTTTTCCAGCCGGCGCTTGCCGATGAAGCACCACGGGCAGATCACGTCGCTGAAGATATCGATGCGCATGCCGCCGCAGCATGCGCCGGGCCGCGCCGGTGCGCAAGCCAGGCTCTGGCTCGGGGCGCAAACCTGTGGTGGAGTGGCGCCAGGCGGAAGGAGGACGGATGAGCGACATTTTTTCCGGCGGGTGCCTGTGCGGCGCCGTCCGTTACGAGGCCGGAGGCCCGTTGCGGAGCCTGGTCGTGTGTCATTGCGGGCAGTGCCGGAAGTGGCATGGCGCGGCGCCGTCCTACACGGCGACCGACCGGTCGCGCTTCAAGCTGACCAAGGGCGAGGCGGAGGTGCGGTGGTTCGCGTCGTCACCCTCGGCGAAACGCGGCTTCTGCGGCAAGTGCGGGTCCAGCCTGTTCTGGCGGGGCGAAGATCGGCCGACGATCTCGATCGCGGCAGGTACGCTGGACGGACCGACCGGGCTTAAGACCACCGGTCACATCTATGTCGCGGACAAGGCTGACTACGAGACGTTTACCGACGGGCTGCCGCAACACCCGCGATCAAGCTAGGCTTCGGCCGATTCGAGGCCGACAGGTCGTGGATGTGAACGTTTTGACCGCCGTGCTGGCGGAGTATCTCCTGCGCGCGTGTCTCCTGCCCCGGCTTGCGCATACGCACCCACAGAAGGATGCCGCCCCGGTCGATCTGCTCCTGCAGAAACGAGTCGTGGTTCTCGCCGATCATGCGGCCGAGGGCGTGAACCAGGGCGGTTGCGCCGCCGCCCGCGGCGGCTGCCCCGACGACAGCAGCGAGCGCGCCGCCACCGGTTACCACCGTGGCGCCGGTGGCGGCGAACGCCGCGATGACCCCTGCCATGCTGGCGGCGAGCGTGCGCCCTTGGCGGATGTCCACATCGGGAACGACCGGGCTGCGCGAGGCGTCGGCGTCGTCCGCCGCTTTCGCGGCGTCGGCGACCGTCGGGCCGGCCGGAGGCAGAACGAGGTCCTTCTGCGCTAGGACGCTGAGATCGGCGCGATCCCACCCCGCACGTTCCAGCGCGTCGATCGCAGCCTCGAGCTGCTCGCTGGTGTCGAAGGTGCCGACCGCCTCGGTGAGATCTTCCATCGCTGGCTCCGCGCTTGCCCACGACTGCAGTATGCGGTCGCCGGAGGGCCACCTGCCTTGTCAGAACGTCGGAAGGGGGGCGAAGTTCCTAGCCGCCGATGGCGCGGCGGAAGCGGTGCCGAAGCTCGGTGCCGGCGACCGGCGGCATCTTCAACGGAAGGTCCTCGGCCGACACCTTAATGGCGACAAAGACCGGGCCGGGTTCACGGAGCAGGACGGGCCCGGCGGCGGCGAGCCCCGGCGCGTCGCTCACGGTAGAACTGCGGGCGATGCCAGCGCCGCGAGCGAACATCGCCAAGTCGGCGCCTCGGCCCGTGTGCGTGGGCTGGCCGCCGGTCTCGCCATAGCGCTCGTTGTCCAGCACCGCGATGGCGAGGTTCGCAGGCTGCATCGCCCCGACCGTCGCCAGGGACCCGATCGTCATCAGCATCTCGCCGTCGCCCGCGATCACCAGCACGCGGCGCTTTGGTTGCGCGTGGGCAAGGCCGAGCGCCAGCGGCACCGAACCGCCCATGGCGCCACGAAGCGCAACGGTCAGGTCGCGATCGCCCACGGCGGCCGCGTCCTTCGTCGGCGTGCCAAGGCTCGTGACCACCAGCGTGTCGCCGATTTCGCGCAGTATTTCCGCCACGACCGCGCGGCGTTGCAGCGTGTGGGGCTGGCCTCGCGCCACTTCGCGCGTCATTGGACGATGCGCTCCGCGTCGATCAATGCGAACAAGTCGGAACTCCCACGGTTCTCCTCAAGCGTCGCATGCCTAGCACACGGACCGCCGGCGGCGGAAGCGAGTCCCCGGCGTAGCGGGGGGCTACTGCGGAAAAATGGTCGAGCGCGCGCGTTCGACCAGCGACTTTGCCGTGTCTCCCGACTCGAGTGCCGCGGAGCCGCCATCGACCCAGACCTTGATCGGATGCATCACCTCCTCGCCGAGGTGGAATTCCGATGCGGACAGGATGGCACCGATGCGCTGCGCCATGGCGGCGGCCTCGTCCTGCGCGGTGTCTGGAAGCACCACGCAAAGCCCGTCTTCGCCGACGCGCGCCACCATGTCCTCGATGCGGACCAGGCCGGTCACCCAGTTCGCCACTTTTTCGGCCAGGATCTCCCCTGCGCCGGCGAAATGCTTGCGTTTGATGTCCTCGAGGTTGTGCAGGGCGAAATGCACGATCGAGAGATGCCTTCCCTCACGATGGGCCGCCTCGACCAGCCGCGCGAGGTGGGGGTCGAAGAAGCGCTGCGGATAGACGTTGCCGCTACGGCCCGGCGCGACGGCGTGAAAGACCGTGTCGAACGCCTGGCGCATCGCCCAGCGCGCCCGCTGGCGGCGCACCAGGATCTGGATGCCGGAGGCGAGCGCCGCCTTCTCCAGCGGAAGCCCCATCGCCATGCTGGCGCCATAGCGGTAGGGATCGCCGTCGTCCGCGAAGACGCCCGGCGCGTGCAGCATCATGACGGGCAGGTTGAAGAGGCTGGGATTGTTGCGCAGATGGCTTGCAAGGTAGAGCATCGGCTCCGCCGCCGCGCGCCTTCCATCGGCCGCCAGCACCATGGCATCGAAGCGCTCGCTCTCGGCCTTCGTCCCGGCGCGGTAGGGATCGCTTTCCATTGTCAGGGCGAAGCCGCCGTCGAGCGCCGAGCGCACGGCCCGCTCGGTCGTGCCGCCGGGTTTGGCCACGACCATCACGTTGCAGGCGCCGGCCGGCGCGAAGGCCAGCGGATCGGCGACCGTGTCGATGCCCATCGCCTTCGCCGTGGCGAGGCGCTGGCGCAACTCGTTCTGCATGGTGGACAGGCGGCAGAGCGGCTTCATGCGCGCGAGCACCACCGCCGGATGAATCGGTCCCTCGACCACGTCGTCCGCCCCCGCGCCCACGCACGCGCCGCGCATCGCGTCGGAAATGCCCGGCGCCACGACGACGATCCGGGCGGCGCCAGCGGGGTCGTCGCCGGCCTTCATGTCGGCGGCGATCGCGCTCAACTCCACGTCCGGCAGGGACGGGCCCAGGACCACGACATCGGGCTTCAGTTCGCCCACCAGCGCCAGGGCCTTGCGCCCGGTACTGGCGGCCGAGACGCGATAGCCGTTGTCGGCAAGGGTGACGGCCAGTCTGCCGCGGTCGGCGTCGTCGGCGGCGGCAACCAGGACATGCGCGGAATGCGGCATTTCGGCCTTTCCCTTTTTCCTTACGTTATGGTCAGTTATGGGTTGGACTGGTTAAGGATTGATTGAGTGCCGCCATGCCCGCGGGGAACGCGATTCCAGTCGATCTGGCGGGCGTTAGCGCCATCGTCACCGGCGCCGGCAGCGGCCTTGGCCGCCACTTCGCCCTGACCCTGGCGCGCGCCGGGGCGAAGGTGGCGCTGGCCGGGCGACGCCTTGACCGGCTGAAGGCGGTGGAGGCCGAGATCGAGGCCTTCGACGGGCGTGCCCTGCCGGTCGAACTCGACGTCACCAGCGCCGACAGCGCGCGGGCGGGGGTTGCCGCCGCCGAACAGGAGCTCGGCGCGATCACCGTGCTGGTCAACAACTCGGGCATCGTGGTCGACAAGCCCGCGCTCGAACAGAGCGAGCAGGACTGGGATCAGGTGCTGGCCACCAACCTCAAGGGCGCCTTTCTGATGGCGGGCGAGGTGGCACGGCACATGGTGCGGCTGGGCCATGGCGGCAGCATCGTCAACATCGCCTCGATCCTCGCCGATCGTGCGTCGGCACGGGTTGCGGGTTATGCGGCATCGAAGGCCGGGCTCGTCCAGCTGACCCGCGCGCTGGCGGTGGAATGGGCTCGGCACAAGATCCGCGTCAACGCCATCGCGCCCGGCTATATCGAGACCGACATCAACCGCGACTTCCTGGCCAGTCCCGCCGGCCAATCGATCGCCAAGAAAGTTCCGATGCGCCGCTTCGGCCGGCCGGAGGACCTGGAAGGCCCGCTGCTGCTGCTGTGCTCGCCCGCCTCGGCCTACATAACCGGCACGGTGATCACGGTGGACGGCGGACAGACGGTGGCGTTGTGAGTTCTGTTCTCATCCTTCGACAAGCTCAGGATGAGGACGTTCGGTCTTGGTCCTCGTCCTGAGCTTGTCGAAGGACGATCCGCAGGCAGGCAATTCAGCAGGGAAACGACCATGGATTTCTCCCTCTCCCCCGAGATCGAAACGATGCGCCGGCGCATCCGCGCCTTCGTGGACGAGCACTGCATCCCGCTCGAGGCCGACCCCAAGGCCTATGACCCGCACGAAAACCTCGCCGAGGCGCCGCTGCAGGCGCTGCGCGCCAAGGCCCGGGCGACCGGCATTTGGGCCATGCAGACCTCGAAGGAGCAGGGCGGCATGGGCGTGGGCCGGGTGGCGATGGCGGCGTGCTACGAGGAGATGGGGCGGTCGATCTTCGGCCCTGTCGCGTTCAACAGCGCGGCGCCGGACGACGGCAACATGATGCTGCTGGATACGGTTGCGACGCCGGCGCAGAAGGCGCGCTGGCTGAAGCCCATCGTCGAGGGCAAGGTGCGTTCGGCCTTCGTGATGACCGAGCCCATGCCGGGCTCGGGCTCGGATCCCTCGGCGATGCTGACCACGGCGGAGAAGCGCGGCGACACCTGGGTGGTGCGCGGCCGCAAATGGTTCATCACCGGCGCGGAGGGTGCGCAGCATTTCATCCTGATCGCGCGGACCTCGGACGACAAGCGCCGCGGCCTCTCGGCCTTCCTCTACGACCGCGACCAGCCGGGCTGGCGCGTGACCCGGCGCATTCCGATCATGGGGCCCGAGGAGCATGGCGGGCATTGCGAGCTGGCGTTCGACGGGCTGGAGATCAAGGACGAGAACCGGCTGATGGAGGTGGGCGACGGGCTCAAGGCGACGCAGATCCGCCTCGGTCCCGCACGCCTGACCCACTGCATGCGCTGGCTGGGCATGGCCAAGCGCGCGCTGGAGATCGCCAGCCCCTATGTGCGCGAGCGCGTCAGCTTCGGCCACAAGCTGGCCGAGCATGAGGGCGTGCAGTGGATGTTGGGCGAGGCGGTGATGGCGATCGAGATCGGCCGAATGCTGACCATGCGCGCCGCGCGCAAGCTCGACCAGGGCGAGGTGCCGCGCACCGAACTGTCGATGGCCAAGGTCCACGTGGCCGACACGCTGCACAAGACGATCGACACCGCGATCCAGCTCATGGGCGCCAAGGGCTACTCGAAGGACACGCTCTTGGAGTGGATGTACCGCTACGCTCGCCAGGCCCGCCTGGTGGACGGCGCGTCGGAGGTGCACAAGATGGTGCTGGCGCAACAGTACCTGAAGAAGGGCGGCGACATGTGGGGCTGGGGGTGAGCGTCAAATAATCCGGCTGCGGATGAACGTCACCAGCACCTCGGCCGCGATCACCACGGCGAAGATCGTCAGCAGGGTCAGCGCGACCTGGTCCCAGTAGAGCAGGTTCAGCGCGTCGTCGAGCGCCATGCCGATGCCGCCGGCGCCCACGAGGCCGAGCACGGCGGACTCGCGGATGTTGATGTCCCAGCGGACCAGGGCGATCGACCAGAAGGAGGGCTGGACCTGCGGCCAGTAGGCCTTGAGGATGATGGTGAGCCACGGCGCGCCCGTGGCGGTCAGCGCCTCGACCGGGCCTTTCTGCGCCTCCTCCAGCGCCTCGGCCAGCAGCTTGCCGACGAAGCCGATCGAGCGGAAGGCGATGGCGAGCGTGCCGGCCAGGCCGCCGGGGCCGAACACCGCCACGAATAGCAGCGCCCAGACCAGCGAGTTGACCGAGCGCGAGGACACCAGAATGAACTTGGCGAACAGCCGCAGCGCCGGCCAGCGCGTGATGTTGGTTGCCGCCATCAGCCCCACCGGCACCGCCATCGCCAGCGCCAGGATCGTTCCCAGGGTCGCGATGTGGAGCGTCTCGATCAGCGCGGAATGGACGGTCTTGGGATAATAGCTCCAGTCGACCGGCCACATGCGCGCGAACAGGTCGACGATCTGCGCGGGCGCGTCCTCGAGAAATTCGGGGATGATGTCGACGCTGCGGATGCTTTCGACCACGGCGGCGACCGCGAGCAGGTAGAAGGCGTAGCGCATCAGCCGCTGGCGCGGCGTGAAGCGCTGCCATTCGCGGCGTATGGCGCTGCCGGGCAACGCGGCCGGGATGGCCAGGGGGACCGTCACTGGAACGTCCTTCTGACCCAGCCCGACAGCACCTCGCCCACCATGATCATGGCGATGATGCAGATCAGGATGGTCAGCACGAAGTCGTAGTCGAAGCGCTGGAAGGCCGTGAACAGCGTGGCCCCGATGCCGCCGCCGCCCACGATGCCGACCATGGTCGAATTGCGCAGGTTGCTGTCGAGCTGGTAGGTCGAGAACCCGATGAAGCGCGCCAGGACCTGCGGCTGCACGCCCATGATCAGCACGTTGGCGAAGCCGGCGCCCGTCGCACGCACGGCCTCGACCTGCTTCAGGGAGATTTCCTCGATCGCCTCGGCGAACAGCTTGGCGATGAAGCCGATCGACGCCACGATCAGCGCCATGATGCCGGCGAGCGCGCCGAAGCCCACCGCCTTGACGAACAGGATCGCCACGATCACGGGGTGGAAACTGCGGCACAGCGCGATCAACCCGCGCGCCGGCCAGGTCACCCAGGGCGGCATCATGTTGCGCGCGGCGAACAGGCCAATCGGCATGGCGATCGCCACGCCGGTCACGGTCGCGATGATGGCGATCTCCAGGCTTTCCGAAAGGCCGCGCGCGAGCAGGTCCCACTTGCCCAGGAGCGGCGGCAGCATGCGGCCGATGAACTTGGCGCCGCCGTCCAGGCCGATGACAAACCGCTCCCAGGTGAGCTGGAACAGCGATGCCGCGTAGACCGTGTAGGCGGCAAGCGCGATCCAGCCGAGGCGCGCCGGCCAGTTGGCGGGAAACGGCCGTCCGCGGCTGGCGCCGCGCGCGTCTTGCGCGGCGACGCTCACAGCCACGCCTCGCCGCCGTAGATCTGCTTGAGGTGCTCGTCGCGCAGCGCGTCGGGCGGCCCGTCGAACACCACCGATCCGCCGGTCATGCCGATCACGCGCCGGGCGAAGCGCCGCGCCAGCTCGACGTTGTGGATGTTGACGATCACCGGGATGCCGCGCTGGCCGGCCAGGTCGACGATCAACTCCATGATCTCGACCGAGGTCTTGGGGTCGAGCGAGGAGGTGGGCTCGTCCGCCAGCAGCAGGTCGGGCCGCTGCATCAGCGCGCGGGCGATGCCGATGCGCTGGCGCTGGCCGCCGGACAGGGCGTCGGCGCGCTGTCCCGCCCGCTCGGCCAGGCCCACCGCCTCCAGCAGGTCAAAGGCCGCGTCGATGTCCTCCCGCGGGAAGCGCCTAAGCCAGGCGCGCAGCGGCGAGACGTAGCCGAGCCGCCCGCACAGCACGTTCTCCAGCGCGGTCAGGCGCTCGACCAGGTTGTATTCCTGGAACACCATGCCGATGCGCCGGCGCGCGCCGCGCAAGGCCCGGCCGCGCAGCCGCGCCAGGTCCTGGCCGAGGAACAGAATCTCGCCGCCGGTCGGCTCGACCAGCCTGTTGACGCAGCGGATCAGCGTGCTCTTGCCGGTGCCCGACGGGCCGATGATCGCGGTCAGGCCGGTGCCGGCAAAGGCGATCGACACGTCGCGCAACACCGGCTTGCCGCGGACGTACTCCTTGCTGAGGTTGCGCAGGACGAGGGAGCGGCTATTGGCGTCACCGCCGGCCGCCCCCGCGTCGGCCGTCGCCAGGCTCACGGCTTCTTCTGCTGTTGCTGCAGCTTCTCCTGGGCCTTCTTCAATTCGGCCTGGCGCTCGGCCTCGGATTCCTTCTCGTACTGGGCCTTGTTGTAGGGCGTGCCGCTGGCCTCCGCGACCGTGCGCACGACCTCCCAATCCTTCTTGTAGGTGATAGGGTAGAAGCGGTCGTCGCCGTTGAACTCCTTGGTCATCTCCGGCGTGAAGCGGAAGTCGTAGAAACACTTCTTCAGTTTCTCGGCGAGCGCCGGCTCGAGGTCGTGGGCATAGGCAAAGGACGAGGTCGGGAACGGCGCGCTTTGGTAGATGACGCGGATATGCTCCTTCTTGATCGTGCCGCGCGTGATCATGCGCTCCATTACGTCCGAGGCGATCGTGCCCGCATCGTAGTCGCCGGAAATCACGCCGAGGATCGATTTGTCGTGGCCGCCGGAATATACGACCGTGTAGTCCTTCTCCGGCGTCACCCCCAGCGCGGGAAACAGCGCGCGCGGCGCCAGGTTGCCGGAATTCGACGAAGCCGAGGTGTGGCCGACCTTCTTGCCCTTCAGGTCGGTCAGCTTCTGATACGGGCTGTCGGCCTTCACTACCACCGCCAGGCGATAGGCGCGGTACTCGTTGGCCGTGCCCTTGGCGGCGAACGGAATGGCGCCGGCCATGTTGACCGCGAACCCGGTCGGGCCGGTCGAGAAGCCGGCAACGTGCAGGCGGCCCGAACGCATCGCCTCGATCTCGGCGGAGTTGGACTGGACGGCGTAGTACACGATCTTCTTGGCCGTGCACTTGCCGAGATACTCCGTGAAGGGCCTAAAAATGTTCTCGTAGACCGCCGGATCCTCGACCGGCGAGTAGGCGAATACCAGGGTCGAGGGGTTGCGCAGCTTTTTCTTGTCCGCCGGCAGGTCGGCCACCAGATCGCCGTTGTCGTCGCAGTAGACGGTATCCAGATGGCCGCGGTTCTTGCACGCCTGCTGGGCGCTCGCGTCCGCGGTGAAGCCGGCTACACCCACCGCGACGGCGAGCCCAGCCGCGCGCCACATCCATGTCGACATGATTTCCTCCCTGGCGACCCTTGTTCGATCGAAGCAATTGGAACGATGACAGAATTATTACGGTTGGGGCGCGCCAGCAACAAGCGTTTTCACCGGCCGGAGCTCAGCGGCCAAGAACCAGCATAACGGCGTGCAGGGCGAGAAGGCCGGTCAGCACGATCGCGGGAAACATGACGTAGTGCCAATCGACGAGCCGCGGATTGCCGGGTTCGCGCGGTCGTCGCACCCGCAGGATCGAGAAGCCGAGCAACGCGGCGGCGGCGGCCAGCAGGGCCAGGGTGATGTCGAGCGGCAAGGACGTCAGGCCAGGGTCAGCCAGACCGGCTGGTGGTCCGACGCATCGGTCGCCGTGTCGACCGCCACATCGACGATCGACGAAGCGAGGTCCGACGATACGAACCAGAAATCCCGCGCGTGCGCGCCCTGCTTCCATTGCGCGCGATCGAAGATGCCGCAGGTCGGATCGTGCGGGCGCGCGCCGTGCCGCGCCGTCCAGGCGTCGACGAGCGCCGGGGTGCCATCGGGGAAGGGGGCGAGCGCGGCACGATAGGGCTCGCTCGCGACCTCGAAGTTGAAGTCGCCGCACATCGCGGTGCCGCTCGGTGCCGGCAGGGTGGCGTAGGGGCCTGGTCCGGGCGCCGGCGGCGCACGATCATTCGCCGCCGCTTCGGCGTGGATGGCGCGCAGCCGCGCCGTCTGGGCCAGGCGCTGGTTCTCGGAATGGAACTCGAGATGCGTGGTCATGACGCGCAGCGGCGCGGCGCTCGGCGCGCCGATCAGGCAGACGAGCGCCGCGCGGGGCATGTGGATGATGCCCGGCTCGGCCGGGCGCGGCAGCGGATGCGTGGCCGCATCCAGGATCGGCAGGCGGGACAGGATCAAGTTGCCGAAGCGCCGCCGGCCGAGGGGGCCATGCGCATCGACGCCCGCGCCAAAGACCGGCGCGTAGCCGGGAAAGAGCGCGGCCAGTTCCGCCGTCTGGTCGACGGTTTCGCCGCCGCCCATTTCGGCATAGTTGATCGCGACTTCCTGCAGGCACAGCACGTCCACGGGACCGCGCGATCGCGCCACGCCGGCGATACGGGCCAGATCGATGCGGCCGTCGCAGCCTTTGCCGTATTGTATGTTCCAGGACAGCAGTACCGTCACGCTTCTCTCCTGTTCGACCGGGCGTTATATAGCCGAGGATGGGGCGAGGCGGCGAGGCGGGGATGACCGACGAGGGCCAATTGGCGAAAACCGCTTTCGGCGTTCCGCCGGTCGAAACGCTGCGCGCCATGAGCGGGCTGGAATTCCTGCGGGCGATCGTCGCGGGCCGGCTGCCCGCGCCGCCGATCGCGGAAGTGCTGCGCTTCCGCCTGGTCGAGGTCGAGCAGGGCAGGGCGGTGTTCCAAGGCGTGCCGGACCGGGCGTTCTACAATCCGATCGGCAGCGTGCATGGCGGCTATGCCGCCACCCTGCTGGATTCCTGCATGGGCTGCGCGGTGCATTCGACCCTGAACCGCGGACAGGGGTATGCGACCTTGGAGATCAAGGTGAACCTGGTGCGCGCCCTGACCGAGGCGACCGGCCTTGTGCGCGCGGAGGGCCGCATCCTGCATTCCGGCCGCACCACGGCGACGGCAGAGGGAAAGCTGACCGATGCGGGCGGAAAGCTTTACGCGCACGGGACGACCACTTGCACGGTGTTCGCGCTCTGATCCGGCGGCGATCGGCGGAAAGCGGCGCGCGGCGCATTCCCGTAAAAACTCCGGCAAGTTGTAGCGTCTCTCAACAAATAATTAGGGCCGGATGCGCTAGTCATGGCATCGCGCAGGTATAGGCGCGCGGAAGAGGTCAGGCCAGGAACCATGAAGGGCGCCGCGTATGCCGTCAGGCCCCAGCGGGAGTTCGACGGCAAGGAATTCTCCGGCGAATCGCTCGACGGCCTGAAGATCGTCGACCGGATCGTGCGCGACGCCCGTTTCGAGCGGGCATTCATGCGGGGGGCGGTATTCGATCGCTCCAAGTTCATGGACTGCTCGTTCGCCAACGCGTTTCTCGACCGCGCAAGCCTCGCGCGGACGGTGTTCGAGAACTGCGACTTCACCGGCACCAGCCTGGTGGCCGTCGATGCGCGCGAGGCCGTATTCCGCGCGACCCGCGTGATGTCCTATGATCGCCGGACGGTTTCGTTGACCGAGCCGATCGTCTCGTTCGACGGAGCGACGATCGAACAGTCGAGTTTCGTAGGCGCGCGGATGAACAACGCGTCGCTGGTCAACGTCAACGCGTCGCACGTCAACTTCCGCGAGGCGAGCCTGCAGGGCGCGCGTTTCGACGGCTGCACCTTGGCCGGCTCGGATTTCGCCGGGGCCAAGCTGCAGGAC
This sequence comes from Alphaproteobacteria bacterium, assembly GCA_020851015.1. The sequence continues at coordinate 17,829 of JADZDN010000363.1, forward strand.
GCCGATTTTTCGCGGGCCGAGGACGCGCGCAGCGTGCTGCCGGAATGGGCGCAGAACGTCGTGACGATGGTCCGGCCGCTCGATCGGGACCAGTTGAACGCGGCGCTCCAGCTCCACGCGCGATGGCTCGCCAGTGACGGCAAAGGAGGGCGCCGTCTGTCGCTGCGCGGCGTCGATCTGTCCGGTGCGCAGTTGGACGACCTCGACCTTTCGGGTTGCGAGCTGCGGAACTGCCGTCTGGATTCGGCCAGCATGGCCGATGTGCGGCTGATCGCGGCCGATCTGCGCGGCACGACCTTCGCCGGCGCCGACCTCAGCCGCGCCGACCTGCGCGAGGCGCTGGTCGATCCCGAGGCGCTGCGCGGCGCGCGCGGCGTGGGCGGACGGCGCTAGACGAACCCTCGCTCGACGCCGGCTAGAAATCCTTGCAGAGGCGCAGCGCGTCGTAGACGGCGCTGTGGACGTTCCGGCTGGTGACGGCGTCGCCGATCCGGTGCAGCTCGAACCGTTGCTCGCCGGGGACCGCCGGAGGCTGCGGCCGGCCCTCCAGCAATGCCTCGATATCGGTGACACCATTGTTGCGAGAGCGACCCCGAAGCGCGTGGTAGACCTCGTCGACCGGCACCGTGCCGTGCTCGAAAACCACCTGCGATGTGCCGATCTCCTTCTCCGCGCCGGTCAGCTCGTGCCGGAAGGTGGCTGCCAGCCGGTTGCCGCTGCCGCGCACGCGCACGAGCTCATGGTCGGTCACGACCTCGATGTTGTTGAGCGCGAAACGCTTCCGGTAGATCACGCGCTCGTGGTAGCCCATTTCCAGCGCCACCAGATTGTCGATCGTCACGAACTTCACGCGGCTGCCCTGCTCGGCCAGGTGGAGCGCGCAGGACACCGCCTCGTGCCGGCCGGTGCCGTCGTAGACGATTACGTCGTCGCGCACCTTGCCAGGGTCGGCCAGAACGTCCCACACGCTGGCGCAGTGCTCCGCGCCGTCCAGCCATTCGGTGTCCGGAACGCCGCCGGTGGCGACGACCACGGCATCGGGCCGCTCGCGCAGGATGTCCGAGTCCTCGGCGAACGTATTCAGCCGCACGTCGACGCCGAGGCGCGCAAGCTCGGCCTCGCGCCAGTCGACGATGGCGATCAGATCCTTGCGCCAGGTCGCGCGCACCGCCGTCAGCAACTGGCCGCCCAGCTTGCCGGCGGCCTCGAACAGCACGACGTTGTGGCCACGCTCGGCAGAGACGCGCGCGGCCTCCAGCCCACCCGGCCCGCCGCCGACCACGACGATCTTGCGGCCCGGCTTCGGCGAGCGGGCGACAAGCTGGGGCAGTATCTCCTCGCGTCCGGTCGCCGGGTTGTGGATGCAGCCAACGCGCTTGAACATGCAGAACGAGGCGCCGACGCACGGACGGATACGCTCCTCCTCGCCGCGCATCAGCTTGTTGACGATCTGCGGGTCGGCGAAATGCGCCCGCGTCATCGCCACCATGTCCAGCATGTTCTCGCCGATCGCGTGGCGCGCGGTGGCGATGTCGGCGATACGCGCCGCATGGAACACCGGCAGCTTCGTCTCGCGCTTGAACGCGCCGACGGGCTTGAGGAACGGAGCGATGGGCTGCGACATGCCCGGCATGTTGTGCTCGGCCAGCGCGATGTCAGTGTCCATCCGCCCGAAGATGCAATTGAAGAAGTCGAACAGGCCCGAGCGCTCGAGCACCCGCGCGATGGCCAGGCACTCGTCGAACCCGATGCCGTCGTCGATGCCCTCGTCGACGACGAAGCGTATGCCCACGACATGGCTGTCGCCGACCTGGCGGCGGATTTCCTCGTGCACCATCAGCGCGAAGCGGGCGCGGTTCTCGGTCGAGCCGCCGAAGCGGTCGGTGCGCCGGTTGGTGCGCGGCGAGAAGAACTGGCCGATCAGGTGGCCGCCGGTGACGGTTTCCAGCCCGTCCAGCCCGCCCTCCTTGCAGCGCCGCGCGGCCGCGCCATAGGCTTTGACCACCCGGGCGATGTCGTCCTCGTCCATCGCCTTGGGGATGCTGCGGTGCTGGGTTTCGCGCACGCGCGAGGGCGCCAGGGTGGGCAGCCAGTTCATCGCCATGAAATCCGCGCGCCGGCCCAGGTGCGAGATCTGGCACATCAGCGCCGCGCCTTGGCGATGCACCCGCTCGGAGAACGCCTGGAAATAGGGGATGACGGCGTCGGTCGCGACGTTGATCTGGCCGCCGCCCCAGCTCGTGTCCACGTCTACCATCGACGAGCCGCCGAACATCGTCAGCGCAAGACCGCCCTTGGCCTTCTCCTCGTGGTAGCGCTGGTAGGTCTCCTTCGGCATGCCGCCGTCGTCGAGCGAGGAGGCGTGGCTGGTGCTCATGATCCGGTTGCGCAGCAAAAGCCCCTTGATGCGCAGGGGCCGGAGCAGCGGATCGTCCCGGCGCGGCGCCTTGCCGGTCGCGGGCACGCTCGTGGCGGTGGTTTGCATGGGTGGACCTTCGGGCAAGCGAAACAACGCTCACTGTCCACCGGAGACCCCGCGGGGTCAAGAAGGGCTGGACCGACGACCGGAGACCCGGGCCGCCGCGGCGACCCGAGGCGGCCCGGCCGCGCTCAGCAGCCGCTATCCATGCGCTGCATCGCGACATTCGCCTCGGGCGGCTTGGTGGAGCTGGTCTGCGCGCCGGGCTGAACCTGGGCGCGCATGGCCTGCTGCGGCGTAGGGCCGCAGGGCTGGGCGGCCACCGATGGGGCGCCGCCACGCTGCAGATAGCGCTGGTGTTCGGCCTCGTTGAGCTGGTCGGCGGTGTACTGCTCGCCACCGCCGGTCATGCCCGTCGGCGCGCGACGCGACGTCCGCACCCGGCCATCGCCGCTGCCGCTCGACGCCGTGGGCTGCTGGGCGCGCAGCGAGGCCTGCACCGTGCGCGCCTGCTTCAAGTGGTCCTCCAGCGTCGGCAGCGTGTTGGCCGCAAACTGCCGCAAGGCCGTGTTCTGGCTTTCCGTCGATTCCTTGCGGAACAGGGCGACCGCCGCGACGTGGTCGCGCACCTGGTGGTTCATGTATTCGCGGTCGAACTGCGCCCCGGACAGGGCGTTGGCGCGATTCAGCGTCTGCTGATGCTTGGCCGTCATCCCGGTCGGCGGGGTGGCGTTCAATTGCTGCGCCAGGCTCATGAGCTTGTCGTTCGCCTGGCTGTGGTCAGCGACCATGCGGTTGGCGAAGTCGCGCACCTCCGGGCTGCTCGCCTTGGCGGCGGCCATCTTGGCCATCTCGACTTCGGCCATGCCGTCGGCGGCCGCGGTGTCGATGAAGTGCCGGTCGGACAGGCCCAGTGCCGTGCCGGTGCCCTGCGTTGCGGCCGGAGCGGTTGGGGGCTGGGCCTGATGGGGAGCCTGCGCCGGGGCGTTCTGGGCGGTTGCCGGGGCCGGCGTGGTCGGGGCCGCCTGGGTTGCGGCCGGGGGCGGGCTTGCCGGGGTCTTCGTTTGCGCCATGACGGGCATGGCGGCGATCAGGGCGATCATCGATGCGCCCATCCATCCTGCATGCATGATGTTCTCCGTTTCTCGGGGTTGGGGCGTCCGCGCGGACACCGAGTCCGGGAAACGTGCGCGCGCCGACGGTGTTCCCGGACCGGCGCGATCGACGTCTGTCGGCGGTGTCAGATGTCGGGGCGAGGATTTCGAAGCAGTTCTTCGACCTGGGCGATGACCTCGCCGGGCTGGTACGGCTTCAACACACAGGACCGCCAGCGGTGCGACGGCGGAATCAGCGCCTGCGTGAAGCCGGTCGTGATGCAGAACGGGATTGCCTGCTCGGCAAGCGCATCGAGAATCGCGACGCCGCGCGTCCCCTGCAATTGAAGGTCGAGCACCGCGGCGTCGGGGCGGTTTTCGGAAAGAAGCGCCAGTGCGTCCGGTTGCGTACCCGCGGGCCCGATGACCGCGTAACCGGCCCCGTGCAGGGCAAGCTCGAGTTTGCGGGCCACCGACGGCTCGTCCTCAACGACCAGTATGAATTTTTGCTTCGACACAGCGCTCCTGACTGGGACCTGTCGCCCATCATTCCATGCAGCAATTTGGGATCGCACCGATGTTCCGTCCGTCGCGGACATGCCCCTCCGCGATCATGCGGTGCGCGTGCGGAACGTTGAAGGAGGCCATCGGTTCCGCATCGGCGGAGAAAAACTTCGCTCGCGGGAACCGGCAGTTCCGATCATCCTCCAGCAAAAGCTCGCCGCAACGCCAAATTTGCGCCAATTGCAACGCTTGGGCTGAGCTGTCTTTGATCTCCTGCCGCGCGTTCCGGCGGCATGATCCCGAGGAGCAAATCCGATGAGCGATCGGAAAGTGATTCTGGTGGTGGAGGACGATTTTTTCGCCGCGCGGGATCTGCAGGCTGTCTTCGAGAGGGCAGGGTATGGCGTGCTGGGGCCGGCGCGATCGGAGGAAGAGGCGCTCGGCTTGATGGAACGCTTGCAGCCCGACGGCGCCATTCTGGACCTGAACCTGGGCGGAAGGCGGAGCATGCGCGTGGTTGCCGCGTTGGATGCGCGGGCGATCCCCTTCTGCATCGCGACGGGATATTCGCCCTCGTGGATTCCGCCCAGCTATCGTTCGCAGCCCTATCTGTTGAAGCCATATGATCCCAAGCAAGCGGTCGACATCATGGCCCGCCTTATTGCAAAGCGGGAAAAATTGCAGGCGGACCTGCACCCACAAGCCACCTGAGTCCGCGCAATTGCGATACTAGGAAAGTCCGCTTCCGTACGGTCCCGCTACCGCTGCTCGGCGAGTCTTGCTCCCTCGCGGGCCGCAAACGACGAAACAGAGAACTACGCCTACGCCATAGCCCTCCATGACCCTCCATGACCCTCCATGACCCTCCTAAAGGGAGTTGCCGCGCATAACGATCCCGGTCGCGTACCTGGAATGCCCTCGCAAAACCGCGGACAGAAATCGCCGGAAGCGGTCGCTTGCCGCTAAAGGTCGGCGGCAAACTCGGCTAACTTCGCCACGGTATTCATATTCCGGGCGGTCCCAAATTTGGCGGCAGGGATCACCAGTTTCGACTGCCTCATTCCGCCGCCATAATTCACATAGATTTCTCGCGCCCCCAATCGCAATTCCTCGTCTTTGAGGTGCTTCAAATTCTCAAGCGCACCGGGCTTCGGCGGGTGGTCCAGAAAAATCACGAGAGTGCGATTTGGCGCCGCTTTCGGGAAAGGATTGGACTTCAAAACCGCGTCCATTTCATCCGTCGTACGTACGATGACGCCGATGGACTTGCCAGCAAACGCGCTTAAACGCGCTTCAAGCGCGGCTTTGACCTTTGTCGGCGACGCCTTGGTCTCAAAAACGACATTGCCGCTGGCAATGTAAGTTTGAACTTTCAGGTACCCCTCGGCGACACACATGGCTCGCAGCTCGGCCATCGGCAGCTTGCCGGTTCCACCAACATTCACGGCACGCAAGAGGGCGATGACTGCTGCCATACTAGCTTCCTCGAATTCGGGTTTGGTATCGCAATAATACCGTGAGCGTCCCGAATGGGGCGTGCCACGATAGCGACGATCACTACGCTTTCGCCATAGCCCTCTGACTTTCCCGTCCGCTGGCTGTCGTGGTCAGGACCTGCGCGCGCCGGATCAAGCGAGGTCGCTGCGGGCCATGCCATGTGCTCAACCTCCTGACAGGAGGATGACGCCGGCGATCAGCACCCCGCATCCGGCAAGCCGCCACGGCCCGACCTTCTCGCGCAGGATCACCATGCCCATGAGCGCGCCGACCATCATCGACATTTCGCGCATGGGGGCGACTAAGCTAAGGGGAGCGCCTGAGGTCAGCGCCGCCAGCACAAGGATGTAGGACAGCGGCGAGAGCAGACCGACGCCGATCGCTGTCCACCAGTAGCCGCGCATGGCCTCGATCGCGCGGCGAGGGTTTGCGATCACGAGCGGAGCCAGAAGGAAGAACCGCAGCAGGTTCGAGAACCAGTCCAGCACGACCGGCGCGATCCCAAGGGCTTTGACAGCGTAGGCGTCAACCACCGTATAGGACGCAATCAGGCCGCCCGTAGCGGTGCCCCATCGCACGCCCGATTGTCCGCCCGGACGCCGGAAGGCGGATAGATCGCCCGGCGTAGCGATGAGGCCGATTCCAGCGACCACGAGAAGCAGCCCCGCCACGCCCTGTCTGGATGGCGTTTCCCCAAGGATGAGGAACGCCCCTAGCGTCGAGAGCATTGGGCCGGTTCCCCGCGCGATCGGGTAGACCACCGATAGGTCCGCGACCTGATACCCACGTTGCAGGCAAAGGCTGTAGGCCAGATGAATCAGGCCACTGAACAGCAGGAAGACGACACCGATCCACGTCCAAGCGATGCCGTCGCCCTGCACGAGCACGTAGAGCACCCACGGCGCAGAGGCGATGCAGGCAATGAGATTGTAGGCGAATACGAATATCGGGCCGACCGATGCGGCCCGTTTTGAGAGCAGATTCCAGCTTGCATGGATGAAGGATGCAAGGACAACAAACAGCAGCGAGGCAAATGCCACCGAGACCCCCTTTCGCGCCTACGGCGCTGGTTGATCTCGACGTCTCCGCCTCTGGGATTTTGCCCCTCGGGTGCAGCCGTGGAACATCCACGGTATCTGCAACGCTCGGTCCTGCGACGGCGCTGCCGTCCGGAACCCTAGTTGCCACTCGGTCGATACGAAAACCTTAGTCGATCTGACCGGCAACGATCAAGCACCGTCGCGAAATTCCCAAAACCTGCGACACGTTTTGTCTGTCGTTCTATGTCCAGTTTGTGATGCCGCGATCAAGCCTGTGAACGACTTGAATGGGGTCGCTTGCTGCCGTTGCTGATCTTCAAGATATCTCGGGCTATAGCGCACAATCGGCGGTTTTCAGCGCCACTTGGTGCGAGTGCGCTGATCGGCGGCAATATCGCGCCATAGGGGGCATTCGGCGGTGTGTGGCGGATGGGGTGGGATTCGAACCCACGACGGAGTTGCCCCCGTGCCGGTTTTCAAGACCGGTGCCTTAAACCGCTCGGCCACCCATCCAGCGAAACCAAAGCTTTGCCATGGCTGGGACCGGCGCGCCAGCCGGCCCCAACCTTCGGTCACAAATTGGTCCCGACATTATTCTACCAGCAGGCGATAAGCTCGGTTAGCACCCGATCAAGCAAGGGCACTAGGGTCATGCCACTGAAAATGGAATTCAATGCAATCTGAGCTCGGGGACTTGCGTTGAATATTTTCGTCGTAGGCAGTTGCCGCGTGCATCGGCCGTTGCGGTGGGCGCAGGAACATCATCTTGTCTCCATCGCCAATGGCCATTGTCATTGGTTCACGCATTCGGCCCGCGAATGCCTGCAATACCTGGACATTCTGGACGGCCGGGAAATCCCGCCGGAGATGTTCCAGCTCGTCGTCGGAACGGGCAACGTGAAATCGGACGCGCCGCAACTCGCTTTCGATCTCGTGTCGAGCGCGCATGACGTGTCGGTAGTCGAGATTTCCACGCACAAGCGGCTCCGCTACAGGGATTGGCATCTGCATCTCGACCAGTTCCGGATCGTAAGCAGGGAACTTGGCCTGCATCCCGACATCCTTTCCGATCGTCTGAAAATTCCGCTGGATTTGCGCGACGGCGCTTTTCTTCGCGAGTTCGCGATGCCGCGCTTCTATCGCGACCTGTTTCTCGAAACCACCTTGTCGATGCAAACGGACGACGAGTTGTTGCTGGAGCTTGTCGAGATCGGCGAGCGCATCCCGGGTCCGATCGTTTTCGTGGATCATTTCAACGTTCCGCGCGACGACGGTACGCGCTTCCCCGAGCGCGACCGGCTGACAAGAACGCTGCGCCGGTATGCCGCCGCCTCCGGCGATCTGGTCTACGAGACGGCGCCGGCCATCATGAAAAGCGGCCGAACCACGGCTCTTGCGGATCTCAATCACTACGCAAACGACTTCGAGCCCGTCGTCGCGGCCGAGATCCTTGGCGTGATCGGAGAGATGGCGCGATGTTCAGGACGCCAACTGGCAGAGGTCTCGTAAACCGCGCGGCCGCTGGTCGCGGGGTTCTATGCGACCACCACGCAGCCGAATTGCTGGCGAATGAGGGGGGCCGTTATCTGCTTCAGCGATTCTTCCGCGCGCGAAAAGAAGAAAATGATGTCCGGCGCGAGCGTGGTCGGGTCGATTCCGACGACGCCGACGCAATGGCTCCTGGGCGTGCGCCGGCAAAGGTTTCGGCCCATGTCCGCGCCATAGTCCCGGAAATGCTCGTTTCGCGCGGGGTCGGCGAAGCCCCAGTCTTCCGTCGTATATCGATAGGTCGGAGACGGCGCCATCACATGCACGACGCCGGTCGCGCCGGCGACGCGAAGGCATTCGCTTAGCGCGCGCGCATCGTCGGCCACATGTTCGATGACGTGGTTCGAGATCACCAGATCAAAGGCGCCGTCGGGCAAGGGGATGTTCATCATGTCATAGGAATTGTGCCTGCCATAGGCGGAGTAGTCGTATTCCTTGAACCACTCTTTCTGCAGCACCCCTTCGGGCGCGAACTGCAATGCCTTCTTGTCGCGCAGATAGCCGCGCAGATGGCTGTATACGGCAAACACGATGCGGTGGCGCTCGGTAGCCTTGCATTTGAGGCAGGCGGGCAGGCGGCCGGTCGAACTCAATCGTCCTTGGAAACCCTTTCCGAACGCGGCGCCTCCGCAAATATTGCAACGGCCAATCGAGTTTTGGTCGATCATTCGTGATGACTTCCACTTTCGTCCGAAATAAGTGTGCTATGGCTTCGACCAGTTTATCAAATCACACAATTGCCATTTGACCATAGCGCGACGGGCAGGGGCAATATGGCGGTGAATTGCGTCCGGTCCGTGCCGTCAACCTTACCGGTTCGCAGGGGCGACCATGCGTCTAGGTTTCCGCAATGCCGCCCGGGCGGGGTGTTGGCGATATTTCGCCTGCTGTCTCGTCGTTCTCGCCTTGGCCGGGGCCGGACGGGCGCTGGCCGACCAGTGCCCGACCTTTGCGCCGGTGATGTATCTCGAACTCGTGGGCATCTACACCGATCCCGCGCAATCGGTGGTCGACCATCAGGCCGAGCAGAAGAATACCGAGGTGACCAGGAGCGTCGACGATTTCATGCGCTACGTCGAAACGGCGGTCGACGGCAGTAGCGGCAAATCCGACGCGGCCATGCTTGCCTGCGCCTTCAGTGCGTACAGGAGCTGGGCCGTCGCGGGCGCCTTGACCGGGGAGCCGCCAAAGTACAACCGCGACGGTGCCGCCAAGCGGGCGCAATATATCGTCGGACTGAACATCCTGGCATTGAAGTTCAAGGCGGCCGGCGCGCCGGCGGACGGGCAGATACTCGCGTGGCTCCGTGCCCTGAACCACAAGAACATGGATGCATATCTGCGCGGCACGAACCGGGGCAACCTATATGCCTGGTCAGGCGCTGCCGCGGCGGTCTTCGCGCTGCTCGACCATGATCGCAAGGCGCTCGACTACCAGGACCAAGTCTGGCGGCAGACGATCGCGGCCATTCGCGACGACGGCACGATCGATGGCGAAATGGTTCGAGGCCGTCGCGCTTTGATCTATCACATGTTCTCCTTCTCCGCGACGCTCGTGCTGCAAGAGGCGCGCCGGGCCTTGCGCTATCGCGACGAGCCATCCGACGTCGCAAGGGTGAAGCTGCTGGCGGATCAAATCGGGCGGTCGCTGTGCGACCCGCGCTTTCTCGAGGAACGGGCCCGCGCGGCGCAAGAAGTGCCGGGCGATTGGGCCTATCGCATTCCCATAGGCTTCGGGAAAAACGTGCTGGGCGAAAATTGGACGCGCTGTGGCAGGCCGAATTCCGATCTCTCGGATCCCACCCTCGGCGGAAACGCCCACGAGAGCGCAGCCGTCATGCGGAAATTGGTGCGCTAGCGACCCGGTCTAGTTTCGTGATCCGCTGGGCCCTGCAAGACGCCGATCCGCTTGCCCGCAAGTTGCCCGGACAAACGGCGCTTCTTGAACCCCGACCCGGTCCGGTGCAATAGTTCCGCTTCCTTGGCGACGCGGGCACTTTTGGGGCATGCGCAGGGTATTCTCGGCCGCACAAGTCGATGCATTCGCGCGCGACGGTTTCGTCTCGCCGGTTCGCGTGATGACGGCGGAACGTGCCCGGTATTATCGCGATCGCCTCGAGACGTTCGAGGCGAGCTATCCCGAGCATCGCATCAAGCTGGACCAGAAAGCGCACCTGATCTGCCCGTGGGTCGACGAGATGATCCGCGAACCGGGCGTGCTCGACGCCACGCAGGACCTGCTGGGGCCCGACCTCCTGTGCTGGGGCACCTCGCTGCGCGCCAAGCGGCCGGACGGCAAGACGTTCGCCGGCTGGCACCAGGACACCGCCTATGCCGACGTGAAGCCGATCGTGCTGATCGTCGCGGTCGCGCTGTCGCCTGCGCGGTCGGCGGACGGCTGCATCCGGGGCATCGCCGGTTCGCACCTGGGCCCGCTGCTGCCGCATAAGGAAGCATTCCAGACCGCGAGCCTGCTGTCGCGCGAGCAATTCATCGACGCCAGCTTCGATCGATCCAAGGCCACCGACTTCGAACTCGACGCCGGCGAGGCGGCCTTCTTCAACAATGCGCTGATCCATTCTTCGAACCCGAATTTCGGAAAGGACCGGCGCATCCTGTTCCTGCTCGAGATGATCCCCACCCATGCCTACCAGCACGAACCGCGCGAATCCGCTGCGCTGGTGCGGGGCAGGGATGCGTTCGGCAATTTCGACGCCGACCCGCGCCCGCAGGTCGAGATGGGCGCGGCGGAGCTGGCGGCCTGGACCCGCGCGGTCGAGATCCAGGCAAGCGTGCTGTTCCGCGGCGCCAAGCGCCCGCCCCGGGCGCTCGCCGGCATGACCAGCGGCACGCCGCCGGGCGGCTGATACGGATATGCTAGAATTGGCAGACGAGACCTCGGGAGATCGCGATGCCGGATGACGCCAAGCAACTGCCCCGTGCCACCTACCGCAGCATGGACCAGGGCACCAAGGAAGAATACGACTTGGTGTTCGGCTACCTGAAGGACTTCCAGAAGAAGCTTCCGGACCGCCTGCTGGAAAACATCAAGACGCTGAAGGATTCCTACTACGGGGAGCCGGTGGACCGCTATGTGCACTCCCTGCAGACAGCGACGCGCGCGCATCGCGACGGGCGCGACGAGGAGTTCGTGGTGGCGGCCCTGCTGCACGACCTGGGCGACATGCTGGCGAGCGACAACCACTCGGACTATGCCGCCGCGATCATCAAGCCCTATGTGCGGCCGAACACCTACTGGATGATTCGCCAGCACGGGCTGTTCCAGGGCTACCACTATTTCCACCATTTCGGGCTGGACCGGAACATGCGCGAGAAGCATCGCGGCCATCCGGCGTTCCAGCTCTGCGTCGACTTCTGCGACAAGTACGACCAGATGGCCTTCGACCCGGACTACGACACCATGCCGCTCGAGGCCTTCGAGCCGATGCTGCGCCGGCTGTTCGCGCGCGAGCCCTGGGGCGCGCACGCCAAGCTCGACGGCGGCTACGGCGAGAAATACTAGAACAAGGATAGGGACATGGCCGATACGAAGGTCGCGCTGCTGGCGGCGGCAAGCGGCTATATCGCCGGGCAGAATCTGCGCGTCGACGGCGGCATCGCGCGCTCGATCTGAACCGGCGCCGCGACGCCGCGTGCCATCCGCCGCCCATCCGCCGCCCATCCGCCGCCCATCCGAGCATGAGGAGCCCATGATCCGCATCCAAGCCGACGCGCTGCGCCGCATCATCGCCGATATCTTCCACCGTGCCGGCAGCAACGAAATGGAGGCCGGCACGGTCGCCAAGCGCCTCGTCGACGCCAACCTTGTCGGCCATGACTCCCACGGCGTCGTGCGCATTCCGACCTACCTCGAGATGGTGCGCGGCGGCGGCGTGGCGCTGAACCAGCACGCCAAGATCGTGGTCGACACGGCCGTGCTGGTGGTGGTCGACGGCCAGTGCGGCTTCGGCCAGGTGATCGGCGAGGAGGCGATGGCGATCGGCATCGACAAGGCCAGGCGCAGCGGCGTCGGCGTGGTGGCACTGCGCCACTCCAGCCATCTCGGCCGCATCGGCGACTGGACCGAGCAATGCGCCGAGGCCGGGTTCGTGTCGATCCATTTCGTCAACGTGGTCGGCGCCGGCGCGATCGTGGCGCCGTTCGGCGGCACCGACGCGCGGATCTCGACCAACCCGTTCTCCGCCGGCCTGCCGCGTCCGGACGGCCGGCACATCATCCTCGACATGGCGACGTCGAAGCTGGCGGAGGGCAAGGTCAAGGTTGCGCTGAACAAGGGCGTCGAACTGCCCCCGGGCGCGCTCATCGACAACCGGGGCAGGCCGACGCGCCAGCCCTCGGACCTCTACACCACGCCGCGCGGCGCGCTGACCCCGATGGGCGAGCACAAGGGCTACGGCATCGCCGTGTTCTGCGAGTTCCTCGCCGGCATCCTGTCGGGCGGCGGCACCAACCGCCACGAGCGCCGCGACGAGCGCGTGCTCAACAACATGCTCTCGATCATCCTCAACCCGTCGCCCACGGGCGACAAATCCTATGTCCACGAGGAGGCCGATGCCTTCATCAAGTGGCTGCTTGCCTCGCCGCCGGCCGAGGCCGGCAAGCCGGTGCTGCTACCCGGCGATCCCGAGCGGATGAACCGCGCCGAGCGCCTGCGCGACGGCGTGCCGCTCGACGACACCACCTGGGGCAACATCGTTGCCGCCGGTGTCAGCCTGGGAATGGACGGCCAGGGGATTCGGGAACAAGCCCGAAGCGCATAGGTCTTGCGTTCTAGAGCGCCGTCGCGCGCCGGTCGGGCAAGATCGCCAGGCGTCCGCCGACGTCGGCATAGTTGAGATGCGCAATGCGATCGATGGCCGGCCGAATTTCCGACAAGATGACGCGCGCGCGTGCCGTGAGATTCCCGACCGCCTCGGAAGGGAAGTGTCGCGACCAGTCTTTCGCCTTGACCACGGCGACGCATAGATTCTGGCCTATGGCCGTTTGGAACCCCTGAATCGTCGACTGCAACTCGCGGAAACTTTCGGCCGAGATTTTCTCCCACATGCCTTCGGTGCGCATGTGGAACATGTCATTCAATCCTTTTGCCTCGGTCATGAGCAACGACAGGTGATGATGCACCGTATTGCAGGACCGTTGGAGGGCCATGGCATCGCGATGCTGCGGATTGTCGCGAATGGCCTGGATCGTCGCGAGCATGCTTTGGATCTGGGGCGTGACCTCCTCCAGGCAATTCTCGAAATAGGAAAGCGACAGGAAGGCATCCCCGTATTCAGCCAGCAGCAGGGGTACTTCCTCCAGTTCGACCTTCAGCTTGCGCGCCAGCATTCGCAGGTTGGCAAGCGCCGTGCCGACGTCCGGATCGCGAAACAGCCGCGCGATGTCGGCGAAGGTCTGGATGCCTTTTTGCTCCGTCCCATAGACATGCGCGATGAGCGGACGCACGTAGCGGGTCATCTGGGGCGCGAGCGCCGCCTGCTTCGTGGATGACAGGCGAAGATACTTGCTCGCCTCGACGTCGATCTTCAGGCGACGCAGCTCGATGCGCAGCGAGTAGACGTCGTAACTGCTGAGCAACGCCAGCGAGTCGACGATCCGAAGGTCCTGCTCGTCGTCGATCGTGAACAGGCGGGGCAGATCGCGCGGCGGCACCTGGCCGCTGCCTGCGCTATTGTCGGCGAACACCTCGACCATGCTTTCAAGCGCGCTGTTCTTGACCAGCCGCGCGCCGCGCAGCGCCCGCGTTTTCAGCGGAATGTAGTTCATCGGCAGGATATGGATGGCGTCGTTGGCCTCCCAAAACGCTTCGCCCAGCATTTCTGCTTCGTCCAGCAATTCCACGCGCCCCTCCGAAATCCGATCGTCCGGGATGATGCAATCCTCAATCCGGCTAATAGCAGCCAAGGGACCAACGCAACGTTAACGAAGCATCCCAGCGGAACACGAACGCATCCGTGGCTGGCCTTTCTCGTTAACAGCTTCACCGGTAGTTCACCGAGTGCATAACGTTGCGCCAAAGGTGCGGCGGGATCGCAAGGCAGGTAAGTATCGCGTTGCGGGACGGCTGCGGCCGGGCGCGCGCGCGAGGTCGCCAAACCTATACTTTTGGACAGATCGCCGGTGCACGCGCCGATGTCCGCCGTCCGCCGCGACTGTTGCTTGGCGCGGCGATGGCGGTGCTTGCGAACGGAAGTATAGACGGCTGCTCTTCCGCATAGGCTTGATACTAGTCAAGAATTTGTTCAGAGGTGCGGAGCAATTCTCCCCGCGCACGACGAACGCCGGCGCAGAGTTCAGGAGAATTGCCGTGAGCAAATACGCGGTGGAGCCGACCGGCAGGGAACGGACCTTCGACGAGGACGAGATCATCGTCAGCAAGACTGACAGCAAGGGCCGATTGACCTATGCCAACGACGTCTTCTGCAAAGTCGCCGGCTACAAGGAAAGCGAATTGCTGGGTCAGCCGCACAGCATCGTGCGCCACCCGGACAGTAAGCGCATGCTAGCCCACACGGTCGTGGCGGATTGACGGATCAGTTGCTGCCGCAGCAGCGCTTGTATTTCCTGCCCGATCCGCAGGGGCAAGGATCGTTGCGGCCGATCTTGGTTTCACGGGCGATGCGTCGGCCCGGCGGCGGCGAGCGATGTCTGATCTGCGAGAGCTTGCGCAGCACGAGAATGGTTTGCGGGATTCGGGCGGCCTCCTCGTCCAGAACCGAATCGATATCGTCCCTGGCCTCGAAAGGCTCCTTGTCCTCGACCTCGAAGAAACCGACCAGGGGCGCAATCAGGGTCTGGGACCGCTCGCCTTCGGCAATCGACCGCCAAGCCTCGGGCGCGAGCTGCATCGCCTTCCAGAATCCGCGCGCCCAGCTTCGCACGGCGTCGTGCGTCGGCTTGCCGTCGCCCGTCAGGAACATCGGCCGGTAGTCGCAGACGCGGTCGGCCTCCAGGCGCTTCAAGCCACGATCGATCTCGGCGATCAGCGCGTTGTAGCGCTCCATCACGACGCCCAGGACGGCTTGTATCTGACCGGTGTCCTCGAAGATCGGCTCCTCCGCGCCCCACAGGCCGGGAATCCATTGGCTCGGAACGAGCGGAGCATATTGGGGCGCCACGATGATGCCGGTCAGATAGCCGTCCAGCTCAAGCGGGGTCAGGGCGATCTTCGGGCCGGGCGCCATCGGGTAGCCGTCACGCAACGGCCCGATCGGCGGTCCGCCGCTTGGCCCATTCCCACGGCAACAGTTCGTCGATCCGGTTGATTGGATGTTCAGCGATGCCGGCGAGCACGTCGCTGAGATAGGCGAAGGGCTCGACCCCGTTCAGCTTCGCCGTCTCGATCAGCGTGTAGACGATGGCGGCGTTCTCCCCGCCGGCATCGGAGCCGGCGAACAGGAAGTTCTTGCGCCCCAGGGCTATACCCCGCAGCACGTTCTCGGCCGCGTTGTTGTCCGCTTCCAGCCGCCCGTCGGTGGTGAAGCGGACCAACGCCTGCCAGTGGCCGAGGATGTAGCCGAATGCCTGGCTCAGGCCCCCACGCGGCGGCAGCTTGGCGCGCTGCTCGACCAGCCATTCCCGAAACCGGGCGAGCAGCGGGGCGGCCTCTTCCCGCCGAACGGCATGGCGCCGGTCCGGCTTCTGGCCGCGGATGCGCGCCTCGATCGCGTAGAGCCGCTTGATCCGGGCCAGCGCCTCTTCGGCGATCGGCGACCCGGTCGCCTCGTACACGTCGAACACTTTCCGTCGGGCGTGCGCCCAGCAGCCGACCTCGACGATCCGGCTGCCCTCGTACAGGCGGTCAAAGCCGGCATAGGCGTCGGCCTGCAGGAAACCCGCGTAGCCTTCGAGATGCGCCGCCGGCCGCATGCCCTTGCGATCGGGGGAGTAGAAGAACACGGCCGCCGGCGGGGTATCGTCCGCGCTGGCGCGGCCGTCCCGCAGATAGATCCAGATCCGGCCGGTCGCGGTCCGGCCGGTTCCCGGCGCCAGGACCGGCAACGGCGTGTCGTCGGCATGGACCTTAGCGGTGGCAAACACCTGCCGGCCGATGCGCTCGGCCAAGGGCCGCAGCAGCCAGGCCGCCTTGCCGACCCAGCCCATCATCGTGCCGCGGTCGATCAAGACCCCGGAGCGGGCGTAGATGCGCGCCTGGCGGTAAAGCGGCACGTGGTCGCAATACTTCGACACCAGTACCTGGGCCAGCAGGCCAGGCCCGGGCAGGCCGCGCTCGATCGGCAGGGACGGCGCCGGCGCCTGGACCACCGCCTCGCAGCCCCGGCAGGCCAGGCGCGGCCGGACATGGCGGATCACCCGGAAGTGGCCGGGGACGTAATCCAGCACCTCGGCCTTGTCCTCGCCGATGACATGCAGCCGGCCGCCGCAGCGCGGGCAGCCGCAGCCGCCGTTGGCCGCCTGGGTGACCCCGGGCGGCTCATGGCGCACGACCGTGCGCGGCAGGTGCTCCGGCAACGGCCGGCGGACCGGATGAATCTTGCCGTCGTCGTTGGCGGCGGGCGGGACCGGCTCGGGCGCCGGCTTCGCCTCGCCGTCACCATCGGTTCCCAGGTCGAACGCGAACTGGCCGGCGTGGCGCTCCGAGGAATGGCCGAACTGCATGCGCTTCAACCGGGCGACGACCTGCTTCAGCCTGGCGTTCTCCAGTTCGCTGAGCTGTAGCCGCCCACGCAACCCGGCGATCTCGTCGGTCAGCTGCTTCGCCATCGCCAGCAGCGCGGCTGCTTCCGTGGGCCAGGCGGTGTCGTCGCGATCCATGCCCGTGTGATTCTACGCAGCGCGAGTGGCGCGATCCACAAGAACACGGCGTCACTCAAAATATTCTTGCGACCGTGGCGATCACACCGCGGTCGGTTGCGCCAGCTCCGGCTCCAGCACCGCGCGCCGCCAGTCCATCCCCTCGATCAGCATCGACAGCTGCGCCTTGGAAAGCCGCACGACGCCGTCGCGTGTCGCTGGCCACACGAAGCGGCCCTTCTCCAGCCGCTTGGCGAACAGGCACAGGCCCTGCCCATCCCAGTAGATCGCCTTCATCAGCCCGCCCCGCTTGCCCCGGAACAGGAACAGCGCGCCGGAGAACGGGTCGAGCTTCAGCACCTCCGCCACCTGCGCCGCCAGCCCGTCGAAGCCCCGGCGCATGTCCACCGTGTCCAGCGCCAAATAGATCCTGGTGCCCGCCCCCGGCGACAGCATCAGCCGCGCGGGGCGCCGAGGGCCGAGAACACCCGGCGCAACGCGCCAGCATCGACATCGCCGACCACCCGTACCCGACAGCCGTTGGGAAGCTCGACCTCGATTGTGCCGCCGCGACCGGCCCCGAGGGACTGATCGGGAGCAGTGGCGGGCAACGCCGGCGCGCAAAGCGCGGGTTGGCCATCACCACCGATCTCCACCGGCACGAACCCGGCCATCGCGCCGGCCAGGGCGCGCTTGCGCCATGTATAGAGCAGGTTCGCAGACAGGCCGTGACGGCGGGCAATGACACCCACCGACGCGCCCGGCGCCAGCGTCTCCCGCACGATCGCCAGCTTCTCCTCGGCGTTGAAACGTCGCCGCTCCGCGCGAGTCACAAGCTCGATCGTCGATCCACGACTACTCATATGACCGTCACAGGACTGATCCTTAAACGGCACAACGCCGCCATCAGCCCGCAACCTCGCAGCCGCACGCCCCAAACCGCAAGGTGGGAATCAGCATCCGCTTACCCCGGACATGCCGCGCTGCGTGTTCAAGCTGCTCTGGGACACGATCGAATCCGGCAAGGAGATTTTCGCCTACGTGAAGAACATGGCGAAGAACGGGGATCACTACTGGGTCCTGGCGCACGCCACGCCCAGCTTCGACAGGCATGGCGCGATTGTCGGCTATCACTCCACCCGTCGCGTTCCCGACCGCGCGGCCGTGGCCGCGGTCGACAAGGTCTACCGGCAGCTCCTGGCCGAGGAAAATCGCCATGCCGATCGGCGCCGGGGAATACAGGCGGCGCACGACATGCTGGTCGCCTTCCTGCGCGAACAGAAAATGGACTACGACGAGTTCGTCTTCGCCACTAGTCCCGAAGCTTCCTAAACTTAGAATAATTCTTGGGTGGCTGACTGGATCGCTGGCCGGCCCTGTTCATGGGCGGGCCTGGCGATGCTGCTCGGGGAGAAGCCGGCTGACTGCAATCCCGCTTCGTATCCCATCCGATCCCAAGCATGACCAAAGTATACAAGTCGACGCAGTCGTATAGGCAGGAAATATATCAACAATTTGTTCAGGGCTTCGAGCCAATTCTCTCCGCGCACGACAACGCGTCGGTGCAGATTTCAGGAGAACTGCCGTGGGCAAATACGCGGTCGAGCCGACCAACAAGGAACGCACCTTCGCGGACGACGAGATCATCGTCAGCAAGACCGACACGAAGGGCAAGCTGACCTACGTAAACGACATCTTCTGCAAGGTCGGGCTCTACACGGAAAGCGAGTTGATCGGCCAGCCGCACAGCATCGTTCGCCACCCGGACATGCCGCGCTGCGTGTTCAAGCTGCTGTGGGACACGCTGGAATCCGGCAAGGAGATCTTCGCCTACGTGAAGAACATGGCGAAGAACGGCGACTATTACTGGGTTCTGGCCCATGCGACGCCAAGCTTCGACTCCCGCGGCTCGATCGTCGGCTACCACTCGAACCGGCGCGTGCCCGACCGCGCCGCGGTGGTGACGGTGGAGCAGCTCTATCGCAAGCTGCTGGCGGAAGAGAACCGCCACGCCGACCGGCGGCAGGGGATGCAGGCGTCGCACGACATGCTGGTCGCCTTCCTGCGCGAGCAGAAGTTGGAATACGACCAGTTCATCTTCACGACCATTGCCGAAGCCGCCTGACCGGCGCGACTACGGCTTGCACGATCGACTCAAGCTCAGGAAGGGTTTGCACCAATGTTTGGTTCCGCAATGAAGGCGAAGCTCCAGGAACTGGAAGCCCGCGTCGCGATCTATGAGAAGGTTTTCGCGCAGTCGCAGCAGGTCTGCGATCAGGCGGCGCGCGGCGACTTGCAGGCGCGGATCGTCGAGACCGAAGGATTCGGCGAGCTGGCGAAACTGCCGATCGCGATCAACAAGGCCCTGGACCTGACGGACGCCTACGTGCGCGAGTCCGGGGCCGCGCTCGAGTACGCCAGCCAGGGCAAGTTCTTCCGCGCCTTCCTGACGCGCGGCATGCTGGGCGACTACCGCCGCGGCGCCGTTACGATCAATACCGCGCGCAAAGGCATGGAGAAGAGCACGCGCGATGCCGCCGAGGCCGAAGCCACGCGGCGTCGACTCGAAGCCGAGGAAAAGGAACGGGTGATTGCCGAATCGAAGGCGCGCGAGGAGCGTGCATCGCGTATCGCGAACCTGATCGCGGGCTTCGAGGCGAATGTCGAGCGCGCGACGGGCACCTTGACCTCCGCGGTGGGCGAGTTGCGCGGCACGGCGGACTCGCTGGTCAAGAACGCCGATTCCGCGTCAACCGAGGCGACCGCCGTCGCCGCCGCGGCCGAGGAAGCCACGACGAACGTGCAGACCGTCGCGTCGGCGGCGGAAGAACTGTCGAGCTCGGTCCAGGAAATCAGCCGGCAGGTGACGCAGTCCAGCCAGATCGCCAGAGACGCGGTGGATACGGCGGTGAGGTCGGACGCGGTCGTTCGTGAGCTGGCGCAGTCCGCGCAGAAGATCGGCGAGGTGGTGAAGCTGATCAACGGCATCGCATCGCAGACCAACCTGCTGGCGCTGAACGCGACGATCGAGGCGGCGCGTGCGGGCGAGGCCGGCAAGGGCTTCGCGGTCGTTGCGTCGGAGGTCAAGCAGCTCGCCAACCAGACCGCGAAGGCGACCGGCGAGATCGGCGCGCAGATCAACCAGATTCAGGACGCGACCGGCGGCGTCGTGAAGTCGATCGAGGAGATCACGCGCACGATCAACGAGATCAGCACGATCGCCGCATCCATCTCGTCGGCGGTGGAGGAACAGGGCGCCGCGACCGGCGAGATCGCGCGCAACGTGCAGGAGGCCGCCACGGGCACGCGCGAAGTGTCCGGAAAGATCGGCGGCGTGTCGCAGACCGCCCAGGAGACCGGCGCGGCGGCCAACCAGCTGCGCTCGTCGGCCGGCAGCCTGGATCAGGCGTCGACCGAGCTGCGGCGCGACATCGAGGCGTTTCTGCGCGACGTTCGCGCCGCGTAGGCGGCTCGCCCTCAGGCCGCGTCGGGCGTCTGGCTTTCTTCGCGCACGCCTCGCCCCGCGGCCGCTTCCGGTGGCCATGCCCGGCGCAGGCTCTGGCGATAGTTGCTGGGCGTGCGGTCGTAGGCGGCATGGAAGCATTTCGAGAAATGCGACGCGGTCTCGAAGCCGCAGGCCAGCGCCACGTCCAGGATGGAGTGGTCGGTCTGCGTCAACAGCAGCCGCGCACGCGCCAGCCGCAGCGCGAGGTAGTAGCGCATCGGCCGCGTGTCCAGGTACTTGTGGAATAGCCGCTCCACCTGGCGCACGGACAGGTCGACCCGTTGCGCCAGGTCGGCGCGGTCCAGCGGCGCTTCGAGATTCTGTTCCATCAGCCCGATCACGCTGAGCAGCTTTGGGTGCGTCACGCCCAGGCGCGCGGCCGGGGTCAGGCGTTGGCGATGGTCGGCCTCGCGCACCTGGGTATGGATCGCCTGTTCGGCGACCGCCATCGCCAGATCGTGACCATGGTCGAGCCGTATCATGTGCAGCATCATATCGAGCGCCGAAGTTCCGCCCGAGCAAGTTGCGCGGTCACGGTCGATCTCGAAAATGTCGTCGCTGATGTCGAGGTCGGGGAACTCCTCGCGAAGAGGCTGCAGATACTCCCAGTGGATGCAGGAGCGGTAGCCCGCGA
This sequence comes from Alphaproteobacteria bacterium, assembly GCA_020851015.1. The sequence goes on from JADZDN010000363.1 coordinate 38,844, forward strand.
GCAGCCCGGCGCGCGCAAGCGCATACGTGCCGCCGCTGATCGACCCGATCCGGCAGCCGTGCCGCGCCAGGCGATTGAGCCAGGCGAAGACGGCGCGGTCGCGCAGGTTCGGGCTCTCGATCCCGCCGCAGACATAGACGGCGTTGAAGGGCACCGCATCGGTCGGAGAATGGTCCGGGGTCAGCAGGATCCCGTTGCTGGCTTTTACCGGATTGCCGTCGGGCGAGACCAGGCGCCACGCGTAAAGCTCCTTGCCGCTGAGCCGATTGGCCTGGCGCAGTGGCTCGATCCCCGACGCGAATCCGAGCAACGCGAAATTGGGTTCGAGCAGAAAACCGACAAGTTCGGCGCGCGGGTTCGCCTGGTCGCGCGCTGGCGACTTTGCCGGCACGCCGCGTGGTCGCGAAGGAATGTTCAAGGCTGGGCTCTCCCGGATGCATGTCGTTTTTGGAACAATATAGCCTCGGCGGGAAAAGCACTAGCCTGCCGCTGGCCCGAATCACCGGTGGGCGTCGCTATCCTGCCGTCTCGCTGGGCGGCGGGCGAAACCGCCGCAGCGGGCAGGTTTCGGCCGCGGCCGTCATCGGCATGGACAAGCGAATTGCCCTATGGCAGATACGAATCGGTGGGCGGGTCGGAGAAATTGATCGGATTTAATGACCGCAACTCTGTCTAGCCCCAATCCCCGATGGACGCGCCGCGCCGTTTTTCGGCTGGCAGGATTGGCCGCGATGGGCGCCATGCCCGTGTCTGCCCTGCCGTCCCGGGCCGGTGCCAACGCGCAGGATTTCGACTCCTGGCTCAAGGATTTGCGCCAGGACGCGCGCGGCAAGGGCATCTCGCAGCGCACGATCGACGATTCCCTGGCCGGCCTTCAGCCGATCGACCGCGTGCTGGAACTCGACCGCAAGCAACCCGAATTCACGCTGACCTTCCGCGACTACCTGGCGCGCGTGGTGAATGACGCGCGGGTCGAGAAGGGGCGCAAGCTGCTGGACGAGAACCGCGCGCTGCTCGAACAGGTGAGCCGCAACTACGGCGTCCAGCAGCGCTTCATCGTCGCGCTGTGGGGCATCGAGAGCGACTTCGGCCGGCTGACCGGCGGGTTTCCCGTCATCGCCGCGCTGGCGACGCTCGCCTATGACGGCCGCCGCAGCACCTTCTTCCGCCAGGAGCTGATGAACGCCCTGCGCATCATCGACCAGGGCCACATCAACGTGAGATCGATGACGGGAAGCTGGGCCGGCGCGATGGGCCAGAGCCAGTTCATGCCGTCGAGCTTCCTCAGCTTCGCCGTGGACTACGATGGCGACGGCAAGCGCGACATCTGGACCAGCCTGCCAGACGTGTTCGGGTCGATCGCGAACTACCTCAGCAAGTCCGGCTGGAACGAGGAGCAGACCTGGGGCAGGCCCGTTTCGCTGCCGCCGGGGTTCCCGAACGACGAGGCGACCTTGTCGGTCAAGAAGACGCTGGGGGAATGGAACGCCCGAGGCGTGCGGAAGATGGACGGCTCGCCGCTGCCGGCGCGCGACTTGATGGCCTCGGTCATCAAGCCGGGCGACGGCGAGGACGCCTTCCTGGCTTATGAAAATTACCGCGTCATCATGAAATGGAACCGCTCGCAGTTCTTCGCGACGGCGGTGGGTACGCTATCCGACCGGCTGGCCGAGGGGGGCTGAGACGATGCGCGGAACCACCAAGCGGCCCGCCCGGCGCGGGCTGGCGGCCGCCGCCTGCGCCGCAGCAGCGCTCGTCCTGGCGGGTTGCGCGGAAACGCAGCTCGCGAGCCATATCGCCAAGAAGACATCGCACGAGATTTACGGCACGCCCGGCGCGATGGCGGGGGACGAGCGCGTCGGCCAGCAGGCTGCGGCCTATCCGCCGGGCCAGCGAATCCCGCCGCGCCCGATCTACAAGGTCGGCGATCCCTACCAGATCGACGGCACCTGGTACTACCCGAAGGAGGATTTCAAGCTCGTCGAGACGGGCATCGCCTCGTGGTACGGCGCCGACTTCCACGGCAAGCCGACGGCAAACGGCGAGGTCTACGACATGAACGCGGTCTCGGCCGCGCATCGCACCCTGCAGATGCCGGCCGTGGTGCGCGTGACCAACCTGGAGAATGGCCGCAGCCTGGTCTTGCGCGTCAACGACCGTGGCCCGTTCGCCCGCGGCCGGATCATCGATTTGTCCAAGCGAAGCGCGGAACTGCTGGGCGTCTACGAAGTTGGCACCGCCAAGGTGCGGGTCGAGGTGCTGCCCGATGCGAGCCAGTCCGTGAAAGAAGCGGCCCTGCGCGGCCAGCCGTCCGACGGGCTGCTGCAGCTCGCCTCATTGAGCGCGCCGCCCGCCGCACCGCCGCCGCCACCTCCGCTGCCCGAGCCGCAACTCCGCGTGGTGCCGGTGGGGACCAGCAGCATCTTCATCCAGGCCGGCGCCTTCTCGAACCAGGAAAACGCGCTGCGCGTGCGCGATGCGATCGCCGACCTGGCGCCCACCGCGATCACGCCCGTGTCGACCACCGGCCAGCGCCTGTTCCGCGTGCGGCTCGGCCCTGTCGCGACCGTCGACGATGCCGACGCCGCCCTTGAACGGGTCGTCAAGAGGGGGTATGCGGGAGCCAGGATCGTCGTCGAATGAGCGCAACCGCGCGATCATATTTCGGGCGCAATGGCGCTCTAGATTCGATGGCCCGCGCCCCGCGAACGAGGACGAGGTGAGACGATGAGCCAGCAATCACCAGCCCGATTCCTGAGCGTCGCCGCGATCGCCGTCGGCCTTGCCGCGGTGGCCGCGTTTCTCCCCATCGCCGGCAGCGCCCAGCAGGCGGAGCCGGCCAAGAAGCCGGCCGCCGCGAAGCACGCCGCGCCGGCGAAGAAGTCCACGGCCAAGGAAACCGCCGCCAAGCCGGCGGCGCCAGCTGCGGGCGCCGAGACCGGCGCCGCGTCGTCATCGTCAAGCCGCGGCCCCACCGCGTTCGAAAGCGAGGCGCGCAACGCGCTGCTGATCGACTTCCAGACCGGCGCGGTGCTCTACGAGAAGGCGGCCGACGAGCGGGTCGGCCCGGCCTCGATGAGCAAGATGATGACCACGCACATGGTCTTCGAGCAGATCAAGGCCGGCAAGCTGAAGATGGACGACACGCTGCCGATCTCCGACAAGACCTGGAAGCAGTGGAACAACTCCGGGTCGACCATGTTCATCCCCGTGGGCGCCCGGGTGCGCATCGACGACCTGCTGCGGGGCGTCATCATCCAGTCCGGCAACGACGCCTGCGTCGTGCTGGCGGAAGGGCTTTTCGGCTCGGAAGAGGCCTTCGCCGCGGCGATGAACCGGCGCGCCAAGGAGTTGGGGCTGTTGAACAGCAACTTCACCAACGCGACCGGCTGGCCCGATCCCAACCACTACATGACCGCGCGCGACCTGGCGACACTGGGCCGGCACCTGATCACCGACTTCCCGGATCTCTACAAGATCTACGGCGAGAAGGAATTCACCTACAACGGCATCAAGCAGGGCAACCGGAACCCGCTCATCTACAAGGATTCGGGCACCGACGGCATCAAGACCGGCCA
>JADZDN010000364.1 GCA_020851015.1 Alphaproteobacteria bacterium
AGGCGGAAGAACAGGTCCTCGCGGAAGCGGCCCTTGCGGACCTCGTCCTCCAGGTTGCGGTTGCTGGTGGCGATGATGCGGATGTCGATCTTCACAGGCGCGGTGCCGCCGACGCGGTCGATCTCGCGCTCCTGGATCGCGCGCAGCAGCTTGGCCTGCAGGCGCAAATCCATCTCGCTGATCTCGTCCAGCAGCAGCGTGCCGCCGTTGGCCTCCTCGAACTTGCCGATGCGGCGCGCGACCGCGCCGGTGAAGGCGCCCTTCTCATGGCCGAACAGCTCGGATTCCAGCAGGTTCTCGGGGATGGCGGCGCAGTTGACCGACACGAACTTGTTGCGCGCGCGGCGGCTCTTGCGGTGGATGTGGCGCGCCAGAAGCTCCTTGCCGGTGCCGCTTTCGCCGGTCAGAAGCACGCTGGCCTCGCTCGGCGCGACCTGCTCGACCAGCTTTACCGTGGCCAGCATGGCCGGGTCCTGGAACAGGATGGCGTTGCTCTCCTGCGAAACCGCCTCGAGCACCGCCGCGATCAGCTCGGCGTCCGGGGGCAGGGGCAGGTATTCCTTGGCGCCGGCCTTGATCGCGCGCACCGCCGCGCCGGCGTCGTTGCCGACGCCGCAGGCCACGACCGGCACGCTGAAACGCTCGGCGGTCAGGCTGGTGATGAGCTGGCCGACATCCTGGGCGACGTCGACCATCAGCAGGTCGGCGCCCTGTCCGGCGCGCAGCGCGGTCATCGCCTGCTCGATGCCGTCGACATGCGCCACCTTGGCGCCGCGCGACAGCGCGATGCGGCCGGCGGCCGTGATGTGTCCTTCCAGGGTTCCGACGATGAGCAAGCGCATGATGGCGATCCAAGCAGTCTGATGATAAGGGGTTGGTTGCGGTCAGTCGGCGTAGCGCGGCCGGTCGGCAGGCGGCAGCGCGCTGTTCAACTGCATCTCCAGCGTGTTGAGGCTCTCCTGGCGCGCGATCGACACGGCACCCAGGCGGCAGAGCTGGGCGACGCGCTCGTCGTCCTCCGCGGCGCGGTCCAGCCGCGCGGCCAGCGGCAGCAGCACCAGATGCGCCAGGACCGCGCCATAGAGCGTGGTGAGCAGCGCCAGCGCCATGCCGGGCCCGATCTTCGACGGCGTGTCGAGCACGCCCAGCATCTGCACCAGCCCGATCAGCGTGCCGATCAGCCCCATCGCGGGCGCGACGTCGGCGGCCCGGCGCAGGATGCCGGCGGCGGTGCCCAGACGCTGGATCGCGGCATTGGTCTCGCGCTCGATCAGCGCCTGGATGCCGTCGACCGGAAGCCCGGCCGCGGCGAGCGCGAGGGAGCGGCGCAGCTTGTCGTCGGGGTGCCGCCCTTCCAGCGCGCGGCGCAGCGCCGCCACGCCGCCGGCGCGCGCCTCGGCGGCCAGCTCCAGTATGTCGGTCGCGACCTCGGCCGTGCTGTGCGTCGCGCGCAGCAGGGTGCGCGCGGCGGCGGCCACGGCGTGGGCGATGTCGCTGGGCGCATAGCCCGCCGCGGTGACCGCCGCGGTGCCGCCCAGCACGATCAGCATCGACGGCACGTCGACGAAGGCGGCGATCGATCCGCTGGCGCCGATCGCGATGGCCAGCAGCGCGATCGCGCCGCCGATGCCCATCAGCACGCTCAAGTCGACCTGGCCGGTCAGGCGCGACAGCGACGGCAGGCGCGCGCGCGCGGGCATGATCCGTTCCTCGTCTCGCAACATCGCCATGTCGTCGCCTCCGTTGCCGTCAGCCGCGGTCCGACTTGATGATTTCGGTCATCGTCACGCCCAGGCGCTCGTCGACCACCACCACCTCGCCGCGCGCGACCAGGCGGTTGTTGACGTAGATGTCGATCGCCTCGCCGACCTTGCGGTCCAGCTCGACCACCGCGCCGCGGCCGAGCTTCAATAGCTGGCTGACCTGCATGGTCGCGCGGCCGAGCACGGCCGAGACCTGCACCGGCACGTCGTAGACCGCCTCGAGCTGGCGCGCCGCGTTCTTGCCGGCGTCGTCGCCGCCCTGGCCGTCGGCGGCCTGGGCGGGATTGGCTCCCGGCGCGCCGGGCTGGCCCGTCGCCCCGAGTTCGTTCAGGTTGAGGTCCTCGCTCGCCATGTCACTCTCCATCGGCAGGCTGGGGGCCGGCGGCAGCACCCGGCGGCGCGTCGTCCGGCAGCGTTTCGGTCATGCGGCGAACCGCGGCGTCGATCTCGGTCCAGACGCGGTCGCCGCTTCGCTCGGCGCCGCCGTCCGCCCATTCGATGGCGCAGTCGCCCGGCGCCACCATTTCGTCCGCGACCATCACGATCTTACCGCCAAAGCCGGCGGCCGTCGCGGCGGCGTTAATGCGTTCCTGCAGCTTGTCCAGGTTGCCGTCGTTCAGCCGCACCACCACGCGCGGCTCGTCCAGCATGATCCGCAGGCTCTCGCGCACCAGCGCTTCCACCTCGTCGGTCCCGTGGCGGCGCTGGTAGACGGGGAACAGCCGGTGCATCAGCCCGGCGCACAGCGCGATCGACTCGCGCTCGATGCGCCCCAGCGCGGCGGCGCGCTCGGCGCCGGCCTGGCCCAGCCGGTCGGCGAGCCGGGCCAGCGCTTCCGCCATCTGGCGTTCCACCGACGCCATCGCCTCGGCGCGCCCGGCCTCGACGCCGTCGGCATGGGCGACGTCGCGCGCGGCCTTCAGCTCGTCGGCGCTGAACGTCGGCTCCGGCGGCTTTGCGCCCAGATTCCGCGCGTCGGCGAAGTCCAGGTTGAACAGGTAACGATTCGGCTTGCGCGCTTGCATCGCCTAGTACACCAGCTCGTCGTCGCCCTTGTTGTCGGCCAGCACGATCTCGCCCTTGGCCGAGAGGTCCTTGGCGGTCTGCACCATCAGCATCTGCGCCTCGTCCACGTCGCGCAGCCGCACGGGACCCATCGACGCGATTTCCTCGCGCAGCATCTTGCCCGCGCGCTCGGACATGTTGGAGAAGAACAGGTCCTTGATCGGGTCCGCCGCGCCCTTGAGCGCGATCGACAGCTTGTCCTTCGGCACCGCCCGTAGCAGCGTCTGCACGCCGCCGGGGTCGAGCTTGGACAGATCGTCGAAGGTGAACATCAGCGCCTTGATGCGCTCGGCCGAATCGCGGTTGCGCTCTTCCAGCGCCGAGATGAAGCGG
>JADZDN010000365.1 GCA_020851015.1 Alphaproteobacteria bacterium
CGCAGCGTGGCTTGTCCTTCCAGTCGGAAACCACCGAGACGCCAAGGCACCGCGAAATAGAATCGAACCGCCATCGCACTGCTGACACGAGGCCGAAGCGCGAATCCGCTATCTCCGACGTGGTGTCAGTCATCTCGTGGCGGTGCGTCCTTCCTACCTTGGTGTCGTGGTGCCTTGGTGGCATCCGCGCTTGCCAGGCGGTCCATGCTTGCCCGGCGGAGCGCGGTTCCCCCTCCCCCTACCCCCCTCCCGCAAGGGGAGGGGGGACCAAACACGAGATCTACGCGGCGGCGGTTCGCGAGCCGGACAGCCGTGGCCGCCGAGCCGGCCATCCACGTCGACACGAGCCGACAGAGCAGCTTGGGGAGGCAAGCCGCTGCGCAGCAGCCATCTCCACCGACGTTCGTCTTGTTGCACTGCCCGACGTGGATAACCGGGACAAGCCCGGTCATGACGAAAAGGGCAGCACTGCCCCGCATTGACCGCCCCGTCCCTTCCTGGTCCACTCGACAGACCCAAGGAAACCCCATGCTCCACCGCCGCCAAGCGCTCGCCGTCCTGGCCGGCGCGCAATCGCCTATGTGTCGCGCCGCGCGTTCGCGCAGGCCAAGAGCAACGTCGTGTTCGCGCGCCAGCCGGGCATCCTTTATCTGCCCACGCACGGTCGCGCACGATTTGCCGGGGAGTTGAGGTTTCGTCGTGCTTCGAGACGGCCCCTTCGGGGCCTCCGCAACCCTCTCCCCCCGCTTATGCGGGTGGCGAGGGGGCATTCTTTGAAGCCCTCGCCCAGCGAAGCTGGGAGAGGGAGGGGCCCATCGCGGAAGCGATGGGAGGGTGAGGGCCGGCGCTGCCGCCAGGTCAGAATCCCGGCAACTCCAGCACCGCGCGCAGGCCGCCGAGCGGCGAATCCTCCAATTCCACGCTGCCGCCGTAGAGGGCGGCGAGGTCGCGCACGATCGACAGGCCCAGGCCCGTGCCGGGCGTGGATTCGTCCAGGCGCGTGCAGCGCTGGAAGAGCTTCGCGCGCTGGCCCGCCGGCACCCCCGCGCCGTCGTCGTCGACGGTGATGCGGATGCGCCCGCCCGCGAGGCCCGCCTGCACGAAGACCTGGCGGCGCGCCCATTTGCAGCCGTTGTCGACGAGGTTGCCCAGCAGGTCCTCGAAGTCGTGGCGCTCGCCGCGGAACGCGATGCCCTCCGGGCATTCGCAGGTCACCGCGACCGCGCGGTCCTCGTGGATGCGCTCGAGCGTGCGGCACAGCGCCTCCATCACCGGCTTCAGCTCAGTGCGCGCGCCCAGCACCTTGGCCGAGGCGGCGGCGCGCGCGCGCGCCATGTGATGGTCGACCAGGCGCTTCATCACGCCGGCCTGGCGCTGCACGGTCTCGGCGAAAGGCGCCTCGGGCGCCGTCCCCTGGCCTTCCGCCATGGCATCGGCCTCGTTGGTCAGGACCGCGATCGGCGTCTTCAGCGCGTGGGCCAGGTTGCCGACATGGGTGCGCGCGCGGCGCAGCACCTCGGCGTTGTGGTCGAGAAGCTGGTTCAGCTCGACCGCCAGCGGCGTGACCTCGGTCGGGAAGTCGCCTTCCAGCCGCTCGGCGCGGCCCGAGCGGATCTCCGCCAGCGCCGCGCCGACGCGCCTGAGCGGCCTAAGACCGAAGCGCACCTGCAGCAGCACGGCCAGGATCAGCCCCGCGCCCAGCGCGCCCATCGCCCATCCCACGGTGCTTTCGAACCGCTCGATGTCGGCCTGCGCCTCGCTCTTGTCGCCGGCGACCTGGTAGAAGAAGCGGCCGCGCGCGCCGGGAAGCTGGATCGCGCGCTCGACCACGCGCAGTTCCTGGTCGGTCGGCCCGTCGGCGTCGTAGCGCAGCACCGCGCCCCCCTCCGCGCGCAGCGGCTTCAGGTCGCGGTCCCACAGCGAGCGCGAGCGCAAGACCACTTCCTTGGCGTCGGCGATCTGCCAGTACCAGCCGGAATAGGGCACGTCGAAGCGCGGCTCGCCGGCGGCGCGCGTCAGCGTAAGCTGGCCGCCGCCCTCGACCTCGCTCAGCGCCACCAGGCCGTCGAGCAGCGTCTCGAGCCGCTGGTCGAAATTGCGCGCGACGTAGTCGCGGAAGAGTCCGGTGAGCAGGAAGGCGCCCGCCGCCAGCGCGGCCGCGATCCACAGCGTCGAGATCAGGACCAGCCGGAAGGCAAGGGAGCGTCCCTTCATGCCCCCGAAGGCGCGCGCGCCCAACGCCCTCAGCAGCTTCATCCGCTCTTGTCGCCCTTGGAGTCCGGCTCGTTCAGGCGGTAGCCGAGACCGCGCACCGTCTCGATCACGTCGACGCCCAGCTTCTTGCGTAGCCGCCCGATGAACACCTCGATCGTGTTCGAATCGCGATCGAAGTCCTGGTCGTAGATGTGCTCGGTCAACTGCGTGCGCGAGACCACCTTGTCGCGGTGGTGCATCAGATAGGCCAGCACCTTGAATTCCTGCGCCGTCAGCTTGACCAGCTCGCCGTTTACCTCGACCCGGCTTGTGGAGGTGTCGAGGCTGACCGGCCCGCAGGCGAGTGCGGGGCTCGCATGGCCCGCCGCGCGGCGGATCAAGGCGCGCAATCGCGCCAGCAGCTCTTCCATGCGGAACGGCTTGGTGACGTAGTCGTCGGCGCCGGCGTCGAAGCCCGCGACCTTCTCGCTCCACCCGTCCCTGGCGGTCAGGATCAGCACCGGCGTCTTCTTGCCGGCGCGCCGCCACTTCTTCAGCACGCTGGCCCCGTCGAGCACGGGCAGGCCGAGATCGAGCACGATGGCGTCGTAGGGCTCGGTGTCGCCCAGATAGTGGCCCTCCTCGCCGTCCGCCGCGCCGTCGACCGCATAGCCCGCGCCGGTCAGCGCGGCCTTCATCTGCCGCGCCAGATCGGGATCGTCCTCGACAACCAGGATCCGCATCTATTCCACCCGCATCACTTGCCCGCTGCGACCGTCGACCAATACATGCGCGACGCGGCCGTTGGCCGTCAGCACCTTCACGCGATAGGCGCCGCCCACCACCTGCACGTCGAGCACGCGGCCCGGCACGGTGCGGTGCACGGTCGGCAGCACGCGGTCCAGCGGCACCATGCCCTGCTGCACCGATATTCCGGAACGCGGCGGGGCGAAGCCCTGCACCGTCATCGACGCGCTGCGCCCATCGGCATCCGCCGCCGGCATCGAGACTGCCAGCGCGAACAGGACGAGGAACATGGACAGGGCGGCGCGCATGCTCAGTTACCTATCATAGCCGCCTGAACACCGCATGAATACCCACGCAATTGCGGGCACTTGGCATTCAGGCCCGGTTCAGCGAGCGCGCGCGATGATGCGCCCATCGAAACCGGACTGCCCGTTGCGGGCCCGGTAGGCAACCGGATGGGAGAACCACCATGAACAGGATCGTTCGCGGCACCCTGATGTCCCTGGGCCTCGTGACGGCGCTTGTCGCCGGCGTCGCGGCGGCGCCCGCGCAGGCCGACACCTACTACGATGGCCGCACCTATTACGGGCACCAGCCCTATACCTACCAGGCGCCGTCCGTCGCCTATCGCGCGCCCCTGGGCGAGCGGCAGATCGACTGGCGCTTGCGGCGCCAGGGCTTCCGCCAGATCGGGCCGCTGCACTACGAACGCGGCGTTATTTCCACGCGCGCGGTCGACGATCGGGGCCGCCACGTGCGCCTGACGGTCTCGCCGGTCACGGGCCAGGTGATCGGCACCCGCTTCGTCCGCTAGCACCGTCGAGCCCGACGGACTCGCGCGCCAACCCTGGCTGCGGGCCTACCGGCCCGACAGGGCATGGCGCGCGAGTTTTTTCATGAGGGTCGGCAGGGCCTGCTCGCCCAGCCGGTCGACCGCGCACCACAGCGCGCCATCGGGCGGCTTCGCGGCCTGCCGCGCGCGGCCCAGCAGCACCGTCAGGTCCAGGTCGAAATGCGTGAAACCGTGGCGCACCACGCCCGGCATGGCGTGGTAGCGCAGCGCGAGCGGCGCGGCTTCGATCGCGGCCGCCGCGCTCCAGGGCGAGGCGCGCCAGTCGGTCGAGGGCACTTCCATCATCCCGCCCAACAGGCCGCGCTCGGGGCGGCGGCGCAGCAGGACCGATCCGTCCGGCCGCTCGATCCAGAAGGCGACGCCAAGCCGCTTCGGCTTGACCTTCTTCGCCGCCCGGCGCGGCAGATCGTCCTGCAGCCCCCGGCGTCGCGCGAGGCATGGCTCGGCGATCGGACAGGACAGGCAGCGCGGGCGCCGCGGCGTGCAGACCGTGGCGCCCAGGTCCATCATCGCCTGCGCGAAGTCGCCGGCCCGCTCGGCCGGCGTCAGCGTCGCCGCCGCCGCGCGGATCGCCGCCTTTCCGCCGGGCAGCGGTTCGGCAATGGCGAACAGGCGCGCGACCACCCGCTCGACATTGGCGTCCACCACGGTCGCGCCGCGGTCGAAGGCGATCGCTGCTACCGCGGCGGCGGTATAGTCGCCCAGGCCCGGCAGCGCGCGCAGCCCCTCGACGGTGTCGGGAAAGCGTCCGCCATGGGCGCCCACCACCGCCCGCGCGCAGGCGTGCAGGTTGCGCGCGCGGGCGTAGTAGCCCAGCCCCTGCCATTCGTGCAGCACCGCGTCCAGCGGAGCGGCCGCGAGGCTCGCGATGTCGGGCCAGCGCTCGAGGAAGCGCAGGAACCGCGGTCCCACCGTAGGCACCGTGGTCTGCTGCAGCATGACCTCGCTTAGCCAGACATGATAGGGATCGGCGCGATGGCCCGCCGGCGCGCGCCAGGGCAGCACGCGGCGATGGCGGTCGTACCATCGCAGCACGGCGTTCACGATCGCGCTAGGGTTTGGTGGCCTGTTCGCCATTGCCGCCGGCCGCCTGTAGAATGTCCGTCACTATAGTCGGCCTCGATCCCGGGAAAACAGCGTGGCGACCGATCGCGAAGCAGACAGGCAGGCCAGGATGCGGCCGCTCGCCGCCGCCCTGCCGAACGTCACCCGCGCGGCCCTGGGCAAGCGCGGCTTCGCGCTCGCCGCGCTGCTGGCCGAATGGCAGGCAATCGTGGGGCCGACGCTGGCGGCCTCGACGGCGCCGCTGCGCCTGGCGAAGGGCCGCAACGACGAGGGGGCGGTGCTGGAGCTGCGCGTCGAGAGCACGGCCGCGGTCGAACTGCAGCACAACGAGCCCCGGATCATCGAGCGCATCAATGCCCATTTCGGCTACAACGCGGTCCAGCGCCTAAAATTGCGCCATGGTGCGGTCGCCGCACCGTCTCGCGCGGTCCCGCCGATTCGGCGGATCGGCACCGCCGAGGAGCGGACGCTTTTCGGGCAATTGGAAGGGGTTGAGGACGATTCCTTGCGTGATGCGTTGGCCGGCCTCGGGCGTGTGGTGATCGGCTCGCGACGCCCATGAGTAATCCACAGGATTGAATTTCCTAGGAAAATCGGGCTTGCCGGCGCGTTTTCTTGATGCCGGGTAGCTCATCGGTATCTTGATCGTTGAACGGAGGATGTTGTGGTCGCCTCGAAAGGCCTGATCTTGGCAGCGGTTGTGGTCGCGGTCGGCGCGGGTGCCGCCGGCTATTGGTTCCTGGGAGGTCCCGGGGGAACGCCCGCCATCGCCACCCAAGTATCGACCCCCGCGGCGCCGAAGTCGGTCGCCCAGCAGGGCGGCTTGATGCCGGAATTGTTGCCGGACGACATGGTGCTGGGTTCGCCGGACGCGAAGGTGACCATCGTCGAATTCGCCTCGTTGACCTGCCCGCACTGCGCCCATTTCCACAAGGACACCTTGCCCAAGATCAAGTCGGAGTTCATCGACACCGGCAAGGTGAAGCTGGTCTATCGCGACTTCCCGTTCGACGAGGCGAGCCTGCGCGCCGCGATGATGGCGCGCTGCGCGGGCAAGGAGCGCTATTTCGGCTTCCTCGACGCGCTGTTCTCGACCCAGGATGCCTGGGCCAACCCCAACGGCTGGAAGACCGGTCTGGCGCGGATCGGCAAGCTGGGCGGCATGTCGCAGGAAGCCTTCGACAAGTGCCTGGCCGACAAGCAGGTCGAGGACGCGATCCTGGCCAAGCGCCTGGAGGGCAACCAGAAGTACGGCGTCGATTCGACGCCGACCTTCTTCATCAATGGCGAGAAGGTGTCGGGCGCCTATCCGTTCGAGCATTTCGCCGAGGTCATCAAGCGCAAGCTGCCGGCTTCGTGAGGCCGGACGCGACGCGCAACAGGCAAGGAACCAACGCTCCGTGCATTTCAATCGCCTCCGCCTCACCGGCTTCAAGTCCTTCGTCGAACCGACCGAGCTTAGGATCGAGCCGGGGCTGACCGGCGTCGTCGGCCCGAACGGCTGCGGCAAGTCGAACCTGGTCGAGGCGCTGCGCTGGGTCATGGGCGAGACCAGCGCCAAGAAGATGCGCGGCGGCGAGATGGACGACGTCATCTTCGGCGGCACCGCCGAGCGCCCGGCGCGCAACCTGGCCGAGGTGATGCTGGAGCTGGACAACAGCGGCCGCGACGCGCCCAGCGCCTTCAACGACAGCGAGGAACTGGCGGTCGCGCGACGGATCGAACGCGGCGCCGGCTCGATCTACACGGTCAACGGCAAGGAGGTCCGCGCGCGCGACGTGCAGCTTCTGTTCGCCGACCAGGCGACGGGCGCGCATTCGACCGCGCTGGTCAGCCAGGATCGCGTCGGCGCGCTGATCAGCGCCAAGCCGGCCGAGCGGCGGCTTCTGCTCGAGGAGGCCGCCGGCATCACCGGGCTGCACTCCCGTCGCCACGAGGCGGAGCTGCGGCTGAAGGCCGCCGAGAGCAACCTGACCCGCCTCGACGACGTGCTGACCGCGCTCGACGCCCAGTTGCAGAACATCAAGCGCCAGGCGCGCCAGGCCACGCGCTACCGCAACATCGCCGGCCAGATCCGCTGGAACGAGGCGGCGATCCTGCACCTGCGCA
>JADZDN010000366.1 GCA_020851015.1 Alphaproteobacteria bacterium
CCGCCTACAGCCGGCGCTACTACGAGATCCAGAAATACGGCACCGTCACGCCCTACTTCTCGGTCTATTTCCACATGTTCGCCAACCCGGCCTGGCTCGCGAAGCTGACGCCGGCGCAGCAGAAGGCGGTGGCGGACGCATCGCGCAACACCGAGGCGCATATCGTCGGCCTGACCGAGGCGACCGCATCCGACGCGGTGACGCAGCTGCGCGGCAAGGGCATGACCCTGCACCTGCAGACGCCCGAGGAGCAGAAGGCGTGGCAGGCCGCCATGCAGAAGCCGGTGATCGACGCCTTCATCAAGTCGGCGCCCGAGGACGGGCAGAAGCTCATCGACCTGTTGCAGAAGCTCTAGGTCGCCGGCGGCGCGAACCGCCCGCGTGGCGGATTCCAGCACGCCTGTCCTCGCGCGCGTTGCGGCCGTCGCGGAGCTCGTGGCCGCGGCAGCCAGCCGCGTCGCGACCGCGCTCGCCGCCGTCGCCGTGCTCGCCTGCTTCGTGCTGGTGTGCTGGGCGGTGGGGGCGCGCTATTTCTTCAATCGGCCGCTGACCTGGTCTGACGAGGTGACCGGCTGGCTGGTCGTGGCGATGGTGATGCTGGCGGTCGCCGATGCCCAGCGCCGCGGCGAGAATATCGGCGTCGACCTGCTGCTGGAGCGGACGCGCGGACGCGTGCGCCGCGCCCTGGTCGCGCTGGGCGTCGCCATGGTGGCGGTTTGCGCGGCGATGATCCTGGTGCACGGCATCGAGATGGTCCAGTTCTCGCGCATGCTCGACCTGCGCTCGAACACGCTGGGCGCGGTCGGCGTCTGGGTCGTCCAGCTCCTGGTCCCGATCGGAGCCGCGCTGCTGCTCGTCGTCGCGCTGGCGCAGCTCGTTGTCGTGGCGGCCGGGGGCACGCCCGAGGGATATGCCGAAAGCCATGGCGACGGCGCGCCGAAGGCGGGCATCGAATGACCTTCCTCGCGCTGCTCGCGCTGCTGATCGTCTTCCTCTATCTGGGCATGCCGATGTTCGCCGGCATGATGATCTTCGCGGCGGCGGTGATGTGGGGGGTCGAGGGCGAGATCGGCACGCTGGGCGAGTTCGTCTTCGCGAACATCAACGTGAACCTGCTGGTGGCGATCCCGCTCTTCATGCTGATGGCGCATTTCATGGTGCGCGGGCGCGTGGTGGACGATCTCTACGGCGCCGCGCACACGTTCCTGCGCCATCTGCCCGGCGGGCTGGGGGTGGCGACCGTGTCGGCCTGCGCAGTCTTTGCCGCGGTGTCGGGCTCGTCGGTGGCCACGGCGCTGACCATCGGCGCGGTGGCGATCCCGCAGATGCTGCGCCTGGGCTACGATCCGCGCGGCGCCTATGGCGTGGTGGCGGCCGGCGGCACGCTCGGCATCCTGATCCCGCCGTCCAGCCCGATGATCCTCTACGGCGTCGCGTCGGACACCTCGATCGGCGCGCTGTTCATGGCCGGCGTGTTCCCCGGCCTGCTGCTGGCCGCCATCTTCGCCGCCTGGTGCATGTGGACGGAATGGCGGCGCGAGCAGCGCACCGGCACCGCCGCGCAGCGACCCAGGCGCGCCTCGCCGCGGGAAATGGCCGCGGCGCTCCGGCGCTCGTTCTGGGCGCTCACCCTGCCGCCGGTGGTGCTGGGCGGCATTTATTTCGGCATCGTCACCACCACCGAGGCGGCGGGCATCGGCGCCTTGTGGGCGGCGATCGTGGCGATCGCGGTCTACCGCCAGTTCGGCTGGCGCGACTGGTGGGAGGGCGCGCAGGACACCGCGCGGACCACCGCCATGCTGTTCATGGTCATCATCGGCGCCGCGCTGTTCGGCCACATGCTGACCAAGCTGCGCATTCCCGAGCAGCTGGTCCAGTTGGTGATCGACTACCGGCTCGGCAAGATCGAGTTCATCGTCGCAATGATGATCGTGATCTTCATCCTGGGCCTGATCCTGGAATCGATCTCGATCATCCTGATCACGACGCCGGTGATCCTGCCGGTGCTGGCGCATCTGGGTATCGACAAGGTGTGGTATGGCGTGCTGCTGACCATCAACCTGGAGCTGGCGCTGATCTCGCCGCCCGTGGGCATGAACCTGATCGTCATCAAGACGATCGCCAAGGTGCCGCTCCACGAGGTCGACCGCGCCGCCGTGCCCTACATCGTCCTGATGTTCGTCGGCATGGCGATCGTCATCGCCGTGCCGTCGATCGCGCTGTGGCTGCCCCAGAGCATGGCGCTGGGAAGGTAGGCCGGCGCTTCTATTCCATTCGCGACATGGGGTAGGATCGGCGGACGCCATGACCGCCACCGCCCCCGCCGCCGCCGCGCCAACCGAGACCTTCGGCTTCTTCCTGGTGCCGAAGTTCTCGATGATCGCCTTCACCGCGGCGGTCGAGCCGCTGCGCCTGGCCAACCGGATGAGCGGCCGCGAACTCTACCGCTGGAAGCTCTACTCAACCGACGGCCAGCCGGTGCGGGCGTCGAACGGCATCGCCCTGATGCCCGACGCCGCCCTGGCCAAGGCGGGTGAAATCGGCAAACTGAACGCGCTGGTGGTCTGCGGCGGCATCGACGTGCAGCATTTCGACGACAAGGGCGCGGTCGCCGCGCTGCGCCGGCTCGAGCGCCAGGGCGTGGCGATGGGCGCGCTGTGCACGGGCAGCCACGTGCTGGCGCGCGCCGGGCTGCTCGACGGTTACCGCTGCACCATTCATTGGGAGAATCTCGACAGCTTCAGCGAGGCCTTTCCGGAGATCGAGGTATCGACCGACCTGTTCGAGATCGACCGCACCCGCTTCACCTGCTGCGGCGGCACCGCGGCCTTGGATCTGATGCTGCACCTCATTGGCCGCCGCCACGGCGCGGCGCTGGCAACCTCGGTCAGTGAGCAGTGCATCCTCGAGCGCATCCGCGACGAGAACGACGCCCAGCGCATGCCGGTCTCGGCCAGGCTCAAGGTCAACCACCCCAAGCTGGTGGCCGCCATCGGGCTGATGGAATCGAACCTGGAGCAGCCGTTGAGCCAGGACGCGCTGGCGCGGCGCATCGGCCTGTCGCGCCGCCAGCTCGAGCGGCTGTTCCGCCGCTACCTGCGCAAGGCGCCGGCGCGGCATTACCTGGAGCTGCGGCTGCAGCGGGCGCGGCTGCTGCTGCTGCAGTCCACCCTGTCGATCATCGACGTGGCGCTGGCCAGCGGGTTCGTCAGCGCCTCGCATTTCTCGAAATGCTACCGCCACGCCTACAGCCGCTCGCCCAAGCAGGAGCGCGGCGTGCAGGCGGCATAGATGGCCCGCGACGCCGCCGCCCGACGCGCCCGACGCCCCTCAGGACCGGCGCAGCTGCCGTGGCGGAAGCTCGTCAACCCCTACGATCCGGTGCGCGTGCTGTCGGACGACCAGTGCGCGGCGATCCACGATGCCTCGATGCGCATTCTCGAGGAGCTGGGGGTCGAGTTTCTGCTGCCCGAGGCGGTCGCGCTGCTGCACCGCGCCGGCGCCATGGTGGCGGCGGACGGGCTGCGGGTGCGCTTCGACCGCGCGCTGATCGCCGAGGCGGTGGCGAAGGCGCCGCCGCGCTTCACACTGCACGCGCGCAACCCCGCGCGGAACTTGGAGATCGGCGGCAACAGCGTCGTCTTCGCCTGCGTGGGCAGCGCGCCCAATGCCAGCGACCTGGAGGGCGGGCGGCGGCCGGGCAGCTGGCGGGACTTCCAGGACCTCGTGCGCCTGGGCCAGGCGCTCAACGCCGTGCATTGCTTCGGCGGCTACCCGGTCGAGCCGATCGACCTGCCGGCGCCGACGCGCCATCTCGACTGCATCCGCGCCTTCATCACCCTGTCGGACAAGATATTCCGCCCTTACGCACTGGGCAGCGGGCGCATCCGCGACGGGATCGAAATGGCGCGCATCGCCCGCGCCATTCCCGCGGCGCAGCTCCTGGCCGAGCCCAGCACCTTCACCAACATCAACGTCAACTCGCCGCTGCGCATCGACGGGCCGATGCTGGCCGGCGTGCTGGAGATGGCGCGCTTCAACCAGCCGGTCGCGGTGACGCCCTTCACGCTGGCTGGCGCGATGAGTCCCGCCACCATCGCCGGCGCGCTGGCGCAGCAGAACGCCGAGGCGCTGGCCGGCATCGCCTTCTGCCAGGTCGCACGGCCCGGCCTGCCGGTGGTCTATGGCGGCTTCACGTCGAACGTGGACATGAAGACCGGCGCGCCCGCCTTCGGCACGCCGGAATACGCCAGGGCGGCGCTGGCGGGCGGGCAGCTCGCGCGGCGCTACAACCTGCCCTACCGCTCGTCCAACGCCAACGCGGCCAACGCGGTGGACGCCCAGGCGGCCTATGAATCGCAGACCTCGCTGTGGTCGGCGGTGATGGGCGGCGCCAACCTGGTGCTGCACGCCGCCGGCTGGATGGAAGGCGGGCTGGTGGCCTCGTTCGAGAAGATGGTGCTGGACGCCGAGCTGCTGCAGGCGATGGCGGAATTCCTGCAGCCGATCCAGGTCGACGAGGACACGCTGGGCATCGACGCGATGCGCGAGGTCGGCCCGGGCGGGCATTTCTTCGGCGCGGCGCACACGCTCCAGCGCTACGACACCGCATTCTACGCCCCGCTGGTCTCGGACTGGCGCAACCACGAGACCTGGCGCGAGGCGGGCGCGCCGGATGCCGCGCGGCACGCGCAGCGGATCTGGAAGCAGCTCCTCGCGGAGTACCAGCCGCCGCCCTTGGACGCGGCGATCATCGAGGAACTCGACGCCTACGTGGCGAAACGCAAGCAGCAGGGCGGCGTCGGGCAGGCGTGAGACCGTTGAATTATACGGTAAACGTAGTACATTTCTGACATGATCCGCTCGTGGCGCAATGCCAACACACGCAAGGTCTGGGACGGTGAGCACCCGAATAGCTTGAAGGGAGTCGATTTCGATATCGCCTGCGAACTGCTCGATGCCCTCAACGTCGCCAAGTCGCTGTCGGACCTCGGCGGCCTGGCGAGTATCGGGCTGCACAAGTTGAAAGGAAATCGTAAGAAGCAATGGGCCATGACCATCAATCGGCGCTGGCGCATCTGCTTCGAATTCCGTGACGGCGACGCTTACTCGGTAGAGATTGTCGACTACCACAAGGGATGATGCGATGCGTATACCGACCCACCCCGGCCGCCTGCTGAAGCGCGAGCTCGTGGCGCGCGCGCTGAGCGCCAATCGGCTGGCCATCGCGATCGGCGTGCCTTCCGGTCGCGTCGTGGACATCATCAACGGACGGCGCGGCATCACGGCCGATACGGCCCTGCGCCTCGGGCTCTACTTCGGCAACAGCCCGCGCTTCTGGCTTGACCTCCAGAGCCAGCACGATCTGGGCGTGCTGGAGGCCGAGCGCGGTAAGGAGATCAAGGCGCAGATCAGGCCGCCCCGGCCCGCTGCGTAGGCATCGCTTTCTATTCCCGTCATGGCCAGGCTTGACCCACGGCTGTCCGGTGGAATGTTTGACGACCTGCACGGAAGCCGACGTCGATTGGGCATTTGATTCAATGCGCGCGATGCCGGGATGCAAACCTTGGGTCCCCCCTCCCCCGAGCGCGACGACGCCTGCGGCGTCGCGCGGGGCGGGAGGGGGTTGGGGGGAGGGGTAAGCGCGAGGGCGCGCGTCCTCGCGATGCGCCCGCGCGCCGCAAGCGTTCAGAACCCTTGGAAACCACCAAGGCACCAAGAAAGACGGATTGATCCGCCACGACATCACGGACGCGGCGCCAGACAAAGCGAGAGGGTTTCTTGCGC
>JADZDN010000367.1 GCA_020851015.1 Alphaproteobacteria bacterium
ACGTGTGGCTCGACGCGCTGACGAACTACATCACCGCGGTCGGCTATCCCGACACCGACTCCGCGATGTTCCGCAAGTTCTGGCCGGCCGACCTGCACATGGTCGGCAAGGACATCCTGCGCTTCCATGCGGTCTACTGGCCGGCCTTCCTGATGTCGGCGGGGCTGGCGCCGCCCCGGCGCGTCTTCGCGCATGGCTGGTGGACCAACGAGGGCCAGAAGATATCGAAGTCGATCGGCAACATCATCGACCCCTTGAAGCTGATCGAGACCTACGGGCTCGACCAGACCCGCTATTTCCTGATGCGCGAGGTGCCATTCGGCAACGATGGCGACTTCTCGCACACGGCGATGATCGGCCGCATCAACGCCGAGCTGGCCAACGGGCTGGGCAACCTGGCCCAGCGCACGCTGACCTTCATCAACAAGAACGCCGGCGCCGCGGTGCCGGCGCCCGGCGCGCTTGTGGATGCCGACAAGACGATGCTGGCGGCCGCGCACGCCCTGCTGCCGGCGATGCGCGCGGCCATCGAGCTGCAGGAGCTGCACAAGGCGCTGGCGGACTGGATGGACGTCGTGGTCCAAGCGAACCAGTACATCGACGCCCAGGCGCCCTGGACCCTGCGCACGAGCGATCCCAAGCGCATGGAGACGGTGCTCTACGTGCTGGCCGAGGTGCTGCGCCATCTGGGCGCGCTGATCCAGCCCTTCATGCCGGACTCGGCCGCGAAGCTGCTCGACCAGCTCGGCGTCGCCGGACCCGAGCGCGCCTTCGCGCGGCTGGGCGAGGCGGGGGCCTTGAAGCCGGGGACGGCGCTGCCGGCGCCGCAGGGGATCTTTCCGCGCTTCGTCGACCCGGCGGAGGCCGCCGATCCACCCGGCCGCAAGAAGAATGCTGGTCGATAGCCACTGCCACCTGGACTTCCCGGACTTCGCCGAGGAACTCGACGCGGTCGTCGATCGCGCGCGCCAGGCAGGCGTCAAGCGCATGGTCACGATCTGCACCCGCGTCAGCCAGTTCGACAAGGTGCTGGCGGTGGCCGAGCGCTTCGACGATGTGGTCTGCACGGTCGGTGTGCACCCGCACGAAGCGGCAGTCGAGACCGACGCCGACACCCGCCGCCTCGTGGAGATCGCGCGGCATCCCAAGGTCGTGGGCATCGGCGAATCGGGGCTCGACTATTTCTACGAACACAGTCCGCGCGACCGCCAGCAGGCCTCGTTCCGCACCCATGTCGCGGCCTCGCGCGAGACGGGGCTGCCGCTGGTGATCCATACCCGCGATGCCGATGACGACATGGCCGCGATCCTGACGGATGAGATGGGCAGGGGGCGGTTCACGGGGGTGCTGCATTGCTTCAGCTCCAGCCGGCAACTGGCTGATAAGGCTATAGATTTTGGTTTATACGTTTCCCTGTCCGGGATCGTCACCTTCAAGAAGGCCGACGAGCTGCGCGAAACCGCCAAGGCTCTGCCGCTGGAGCGGCTGCTGGTCGAGACCGACGCGCCCTATCTGGCGCCCATCCCGATGCGCGGCAAGCGCAACGAGCCGGCCTTCGTCGCCCATACCGCCGCCAAGCTGGCCGAACTGCGCGGAATGGACCTGCAAGCCTTCCACCGGCAGACCGGCGAGAATTTCTTCCGCCTGTTCAGCCGCGTGCCGCGCCCGGCGGCGTGACCGCGCCGGCCATGCGCGTCACGATCCTGGGCTGCGGCGGTTCCAGCGGCGTGCCGCTGATCGGCAATTTCTGGGGCGATTGCGATCCCGCCGAGCCGCGCAACCGGCGCCGCCGCGTGTCGATCCTGATCGAGCAGGGCGACACGACCGTGCTGGTCGACGCGTCGCCCGATCTGCGCGAGCAGCTCCTGGCCGCCCGTGTCAACCGGCTGACGGGCGTCGTCCTGACCCATGCCCATGCCGACCATCTGCATGGAATCGACGATCTCCGGGCCATCAATTTCGCCATGCAGGCGCCGCTGCCGCTCTATGCCACGCCGGCGACGCTGGCCGAGGTCGAGACGCGCTTCGGCTATGCGCTGAAGCCGCTGCCGGCGGGCGGCGACTACTACCGGCCGGCCCTGGTGCCGACCCCGGTCGACTCCGCCGCGTTCCAGGTCGGCGAGGTCGCGTTCCAGTGCTTCGAGCAGGACCACGGCATCGGCGGCACGACGCTGGGGCTGCGGTTCGGCGCGATGGCGTACTCGACCGACGTGGTGCGGCTGCCACCGGCCGCGTTCGAGGTGCTGGCCGGCGTCGAAACCTGGATCGTGGACTGCCTGCGCCCGGCGCCGCATCCGACCCACGCGCATTTCGACCGGACGATGGAATGGATCGCGCGGATCAAGCCGCGCCGCGCCGTGCTGACCCATATGGGCCACCTGATGGACTATCGCCGCGTGGCCGCGCGCTGCCCGCCAGGCGTCGAGCCGGGCTATGACGGGATGGTGCTCGAAGCATAGCGTTCCGTGGGTCCGCGAATGCCCGCTACCGCCGGCCCCCTGGGCATGGTCCATATTTTCCATAATATACATTATACGACTTGCGGTGGGCGCGGGTGTCGGCCAGACCGCAGACGCGGCGGTTGCCCTTGGCCCTCTGCCCTCGGCCCTCGCGGCCCCCGTCGTTGCTGCCGCGGGAGTCACGGGAAGCACGCCCACCGAAACACCCGGCCGGCGCGCTCGTCCGCAGTCGCGCAAGACACATGATGCTACCGGCTGTAGCTTGCACGCTCGGCGCGGAACTGTTCGAGCACCTGGCCGGCCTGGGCATAGAGTTCAACCGCCCGGCCACCTTCGCCGTACGCGCAATAGCGCCGGGCCGTGGCCAGCGTCGCCAGCACGCTGGACGCCACCACCGTGGCGCGTTGATCGGTGCGTTCCAGAAGCGGCTTCAGCCCGTCGACCGCTGCCCGATCGGCCGCGTGGCACGATTCGGTCGCGATGGCGCGAGCGTCGTCGTGCATGGGAAGAAACCTCGGCGCCGCCAGGATGAATCCGAGCGTTACGCCGCTCGCCAGCAAGATCATGGCGCTGCCGACGGCGTGCTGGCGCAAACGTATCGTGTTCGAACGATCCATGTTCCACCTCCAGTTTCCGAACCGGGCTCGTTTGTTTTTGGCCCGATGCACAGCAGCATGGCCTGGGTGCTGTGACGGCCCTATGAAGCGGTTCACACACGGCGTTCGATGTGACAGGCTCGCTCCATGCCCGACGACCGCGAGAAACAAAGCGCAGAGCGCCCGATCGACCGGCTGATCGCGATCATGGCCCGCCTGCGCGCCCCCCAAGGCGGATGCCCTTGGGACCTGGAGCAGAGCTTCGCCACCATCGCGCCCTACACGATCGAGGAGGCGTACGAGGTGGCCGACGCGATCCAGCGGGGCGACATGACGGCGCTGCGCGAGGAACTGGGCGACCTGCTGCTGCAGGTCGTCTACCACGCGCGCATGGCCGAGGAGGAAGGCCGCTTCGATTTCGACGCGGTGGCGACCGCGATCGCCGACAAGATGGTGGCGCGCCACCCGCATGTCTTCGGCGGGGCCGAGATCGACGGCGCCGCCGCGCAGACCCGCATGTGGGAGGAGTTCAAGGCCCGCGAGCGCGCCGCCAAGGCGAAAGCCAGCGCCACGCCGCCCTCGGTGCTCGACGACGTGCCGCTGGCGCTCCCTGCCCTGCTGCGTGCGGAAAAACTGCAGAAGCGCGCGGCGCGCGTGGGCTTCGACTGGCCCGAGGCGCGCCAGGTGCTGGACAAGATCGAGGAGGAGATTGGCGAGTTGCGCGCCGAGCTAGACCAGGGAGCGCCGCCCGCGCGCGTCGAGGACGAGATCGGCGACTTGCTGTTCGCGCTGGCCAATCTGGCGCGGCACCTGAAGGTCGATCCCGAGACCGCGCTGCGCGGCTGCAACGCCAAGTTCGAGCGGCGCTTCCATGCGATCGAGCGCGCGCTGGCGGCCGAGGACCGCAGTCCGAAGGACGCGAGCCTCGAGGAGATGGAAGCGCTTTGGATCGAAGCGAAGCATCGCGAAGGCTGATCGCGGCGCTGGCGTTCCGTTCCGCGCGATCGCGTGTTGCGTTGCGATATGGGGTCCGGAGTCCTCTTGACCCCGCCCGCGCGCGGGACGACTTTCATGGCTTGGTGATCTAGCGACGGGAGAGCGACGATGGCGGTGGCGATGGTTGCGTCCGGCAAGGGCGGGCTCAAGGGCAAGGTATCCGATGCCGAGTGGCGCACGCGCGAGGACTTGGCTGCCTTCTATCGGCTGGTCGCGCACTACCGCATGACCGACCGCACCGAGACGCACATCTCGGCGGCGGTGCCGGACCAGCCGGGCACGTTCCTCATCAATCCGCACGGGATGATGTTCCACGAGGTCACCGCCTCGACCCTCATCAAGATCGACCTCGACGGCAACGTGCTGCTCGACGTGGGATGGCCGGTGAACAAGGCCGGCTTCATCATTCATTCCGCGATCCATGCGGCGCGATCCGACGTGAAATGCGTGGCGCATACGCACACCCGCGCGGGCATCGCGGTCTCGGCCATGAAATGCGGCCTGCTGCCGATCTCGCAGCATTCGCTGCGCTTCTACAACCGCATCGGCTACCACGATTTCGAAGGCCTTGCCGTCAACCCCGAGGAACGCAACCGCCTGGCGCGCGACCTGGGGCCGCACAAAGCGCTGATCCTGCGCAATCACGGACTGATCGCCGCGGGCGCGAGCGTGGCCGAGGCGTTCAACGTGCTGGTCTACCTGGAGCGCTGCTGCGAATCGCAGGTCGACGCCATGGCGGCGCGGACCGACCTGATCTTCCCGCCGCCCGAGGTATGCGAGCGGACGGCCAAGCAATATGATGTCGAACTGGTGCCCGAGCGCGACTGGAAGGCGCATCGGCGCCTGCTCGACGGGCTGGACCCGAGCTACGCGAGCTGACGGCCGCCGCCTCTTACGTCATGCCCGGGCTTGTCCCACGGCTGTCCGGCTCGCGAACCGCCGCCGAGTAGATTTCGTGTGTGGTCCCCCCTCCCCTTGCGGGAGGGGGATAGGGGGAGGGCGCATCGCGAGGCCGCGCGCCCTCGCGCTTACCCCGCCCCCCAACCCCCTCCCGCAAGGGGAGGGGGGACCCAAGGTTTGCGTCCCGGCATCGCGCGCATTGAATCAAATGCCCAATCGACGTCGGCTTCCGTGTAGGTCGTCAAACATACCACCGGACAGCCGTGGGCTTGACCCGGCCATGACGAAGTGAAAGAAGGGCCGGGGGCCCTCCCCCTCAATCCTTCATCAGCAGATGGATCAGGCTGGACGTGTCCCAGCGGTTGCCGCCGCGCGCCTGGACCTGGGCGTAGAACTGGTCGATCAGCGCCGTGCCGGGCAGGCGGGCCTTGTTGCGCTTGGCCTCGGCCAGGCAGATCGCCAGGTCCTTGCGCATCCAGTCTACCGCGAAGCCGAACTCGAACTTGCCCTGGGTCATCGTCTTCCAGCGGTTCTCCATCTGCCAGGACTGCGCCGCGCCCTTGGAGATGGTGGTCAGCACCTTGTCGGTATCCAGCCCCGCCTTCATCGCGAAATTGACCGCCTCGGACAGGCCCTGGACCAGGCCCGCGATGCAGATCTGGTTGACCATCTTGGTGAGCTGGCCCGAGCCCGCCGGCCCCATATGGGTGCAGGCCTTGGCATAGACCTTCATCGCCGGCTCGGCCGCCGCGTAGGTCGCCGCCTCGCCGCCGACCATGATCGTGAGCTGCCCGTTCTCGGCCCCGGCCTGGCCGCCGGAGACGGGCGCGTCGAGGAAGCCGAACCCGGCCTTCTTCGCCGCCGCTTCGAGCTCGCGCGCGACCTCGGCCGAGGCCGTGGTGTGGTCGACCAGGATCGCGCCCTTCTTCATGCCGGCCAGCGCCCCGTCCGCGCCCAGCGCCACGGCGCGCAGGTCGTCGTCGTTACCCACGCACATGAAGACGATGTCGGAGCCCGCCGCCGCCTTGGCCGGCGTGGGCGCCGCGACGCCGCCATGCTTCTTGGTCCAGTCGCCCGACTTGGCGGCGGTTCGGTTGTAAACCGTCACCTTGTGCCCGGCCTTGGCCAAATGCCCGGCCATCGGAAATCCCATCACCCCCAGGCCCAGAAACGCCACGGTCTTGCCGGTCATCGACTTTCCCCTTCTCTCCCGACGTCGGACATGCGAAGGGCGCGGATCATAAGGGCGCGTCCGGGCGCGGGCAACGCGCTCGCCGGGGCGGGATGTGGCGATCACCCGTGGCGATGTCCCTGGCCGTCCGGCGGGCCGGCGGGAACGCCAGCGTCCAGCGTCCGTTGAGTTAGCATGGAAAACCGGAGATTCTCGGTTAACGGCAGCCAATCTTCATAAACAGTTGACCTAGTTTAATAAAATCCTTACCATTCTCACGAATTTGGCGAACCGCCAGGGAGCCGATTTCGATGCGCGTGCCAGGCCCCGGATCAAGCGTCGCGGTGATTCCGCCCCGTCAAGGGCGGGCGACGGAGTCCGGGCCTATCGCGGTCGAGGCGGCTTGGCGGACCGCGCAAACCCAGGCCGACCCGTCGGCGGCTTTCGGAACACGGCGTTATCCGTTCATCCGTGCCGAGCCGGTGGGGCGCGCCGATCGAAGCGGGGCGGCATCCGCCAGCGACGCGCAGGACCGCCCGGCCGAGGCTCGGCCCCAGAGCCCCTTCCTGGCCCAGTTCATCGCCCAGGAACGCCTGGGCGACGGGCTTACCCTCAGCAAGGCCGAGGACGGCACCAGCGCCTATCGCCGCCGCGCGGACGCTCCGTTGGTCGCCATCCGCGCCGGCGCGAATATCGACGTCGCGGCCTGACCCGCGGGGCGTTCGTGTTGCCCGAGGTGAGGGTCGGCATCACCGATCCGTCGACGACGCGGAGTCCCGCGACGCCGTGCACGCGCAACCGCGCGTCAACGACGGCCAAAGGGTCGTCGCCCATCTTGCACGTGCCGACGGGGTGATAGATCGTGGCGCCGGTTTCCCGCGCGTTGTTCCGCAGCGCGTCGTCGGTCGCAACCTTTGGGCCGGGAAGCGGTGCAGCCCCTCGCCTGGATTGTTGGCGCTCAAGGGCTGGATGTGGAATTGCACGTCAGGCGTTTCCAGGTCGCGCCGCGTGCGAGCGAAGATCGCGAGCTGGCTGGCTCCGGCTCGGTTTTGAAGCACCAGTCGGTTCGCGGATTGTGCATGGTCTTGAAGTAGCCGACGGGATGTGGAGCCAGGGATTCCAATCGCGCCCGCCGGCCTCCAATAACAGCACGCGAACGGCGGGATCGGCGGACAGGCGGTTGGCCAGCACGCAGCCGGCCGACCCGGCGCCGACAACGATGTAGTCGTATTGGTTTCCGATATCGGGCATTCCAACGTCCAGAAGAATTCTCGCATTGGGTCGGCATGACGAGCGACAGCGCACCTATCGCTGCCTTTTGCAATCGCTTTCAGGCGCCTTGCCGCGCGTATGCGCTTTCGCGGCGGCCGCAATTGCGTCATCATCCGCCCAATGCCTTTGAACAGGGAGCACGGGCCATGAGTGACGATCGCGAACACAGCTATATCCCGACCTTGAAGCGCCAGCTCGCCGAGGGCCGCGCCGACCGGCGCGAGTTCCTGCGCACGGCGACTCTGCTCGGCGTGTCGGCCGCGGCGGCCTATGCCTTCGCCGACAAGGTAACCGGCGCCGCCAGCGTGGCCCAGGCGCAGACGACCGCGCTGCCAAAGGGCGGAACGCTGAAGATCGCCGCGCTGATCCAGGACCCGAAATCGCCGCATACCTACTACCGGTTCGAGCAGGGCAACGTCTCGCGCCAGGTTTGCGACTTCCTAATGATCACCGGGCACGACAACATCACCCGCCCGGCGCTGGTGCAGAAATGGGAGGCCAGCCCGGACCTGAAGACCTGGACCTTCCATCTGCGCCAGGACGTCAAGTGGCACGACGGCCGCCAGTTCACTGCCGACGACGTGATCTGGAATTTGAAGCGCGTGATCGACCCGGCGGTCGGCTCGTCGATGCTGGGCCTGATGAAAGGCTACATGCTCGACGAATACGAGACGGGCGAGAAGGACGACAAAGGCAATCCCAAGAAGACCACGAAGATCTGGGACGCCAACGGTTTCGAGCGCGTCGGCGCCCATACCGTGCGCCTCAACTTGAAGCGCCCGCAGCTGTCGATCCCCGAGGACATGGCATCCTATCCCTTCGCGATCATGGATCCGAACGGCAACGGCGTGCTGGGCGTGGGCTCGAAGGGCACCGGCGCCTTCGACTTCGTCGAGAACGAGCCCGGCCGGCGCGTGGTGTTCAAGGCGCGCAAGGAATACTGGGGCGGACCGGCCGCCATCGACCAGCTCGAATTCATCGAGATCGGCGACGACGCCACCACGGCCATCCAGGGGCTGGTGTCGCGCCAGATCCACGGCCTTACCGTCGCGGGCATCCAGCAGCTGCAGGTCCTGCAGACCATCCCCACGGTCCAGCTCTACGAGGCGCCGTCGGGCTCGGTCCACATCATCCGCGGCAAGCACGACGAGAAACCGTGGAGCGACAAGAATTTCCGCCTGGCGCTGCAGTACGCGACGGATACCGACGTGCTGCTGAAGATCGCCTATCGCGGCCTTGGCACGGCGGGCGAGTTCCACCACGTATCGCCGGTCCACCCGGAAGACGCCAAGCTGCCGCCGGTGAAGCGCGACGTCGCCAAGTCGAAGCAGTACCTGGCGCAGGCCGGATATCCCAATGGCATCGACATGGTGATGAACTGCCGGACCGATCCGGACTGGTTCAGCTCCACGGCGCAGGCCGCCATCGAGCAATGGAAGGAAGCCGGCATCCGCGTGAAGCTGGAGGTGATGCCGAACACGCTCTACGCCCAGAACTGGCAGAAAGTGCCCTTCGGCATCACCGATTGGTTCCACCGTCCGCTTGGCATCCAGCCGTTGGCCCTGGCCTACCGGTCGAATGTGCCCTGGAACGAGACCAAGTACGCCAATCCGGAGTTCGACAAGCTGCTCGACCAGGCCGAGGCGACCGTCGACATCGAGAAGCGGCGCGAGTTGATGGCCAAGCTGGAGAAGATCATGCAGGACGACGCGGTGATGATCCCGCCGTTCTTCCGCTCGGTCTTCACCTTCATGGACAAGAAGGTGAAGGGCTTCAAGATGCATCCGAGCGGATACATCTTCGGCAACCAGCTCGGCCTCGAGGCTTAGCACTCGGGGCGGCAACGCTTGACGCTCTCGCTCCTGGATCGGCCGGTCGACTGGGGACCGGCCGATCTGATCGACCGCGAGCGGTACCCGATCGACGACCCCGACTCGACCGCCGGCCGGGCGCTGGCCATCGCATCCGCGCCAGCATGGCGAGCACGGTATTGTGCGCTCTGCCCGGCTTCCTCAAGCCCGCGGTCGTGCCGCGGCTGGTCGCGGGGGCCGCGCCGTAGTCAGCGCGCGAAGTCCGGCTTCAGCCGACCGGCCAAGAGACCGCCGATCTCGCCCGGCGTCGCCGCCACCCGCACCCCCGCCGCCTCCAGCGCCCGGCGCTTGGACTCGTAGGTCCCGCGCTCGCCCATGACGATCGCGCCGGCATGGCCCATGCGCTTGCCCGGCGGCGCGGCGCGGCCGGCGATGAAGGCGACCACGGGCTTGCGCATCGTGCTGGCGTAGTCCGCCGCCGCCTCCTCCTCCATGCCGCCGCCGATCTCGCCTACCAGCACCGCGCCCTGGGTGCGGTCGTCGCGGTCGAGCATCGCCAGCGCCTCGCGCGACGTGGTGCCGGGCAAAGGGTCGCCGCCCACGCCCAGGAAGGCCGACTGGCCGTAGCCCGCCGTCACCAGGTTCAGGCAGACCAGCGTGCCCAGGCTGCCGCTGCGCGAGATCACGCCGATCGTGCCGGGGCGGAAGACGTTGGTGTTGAAGCCCGGCATGATGCCGATGAACCCCTCGCCCGGCGTCACCAGCCCGGCCGTGTTGGGGCCGAAGATGCGCGTGCCATGCCGCCGCGCGGCGGCGTGGATCAGCATCACGTCCTGCTGCGGGATGTGCTCGGTCAGGACGACGACCATCTTCGCACCGGCCTCGATCGCGTCGATGGCCGAATCCTTGGCGCCCATCGGCGGCACGAACATGACCGCGATGTCGAACGGCCGGGTACGCGCCGCCTCGCGGGCAGAGGCGAAAACGGGCACGCCGTCCTGCTCGGTCCCGGGCTTCCTCGGGTTGACGCCGCCCACGACGTTCGTCCCCTGCTCGCGCATCTTCTGGGTCCAGAACTGACCCTGCTTGCCGGTGATGCCCAGCACCAGCACGCGGTGTTCCTTGCGCGGGATCATCGCGCGGCCAGGACGGCGGCCTTGACCGCGTCCTCCATGTGGTCGAAGGGCTCGATGCCCAGCTCGCGGCGCACCAGGGCGATGGCTTCGTCCTCGCCCGTGCCGTGGATCGAGAAGAAGACGGGGATCCTGGGCTTGAGCGCCTGCCAGGCTTTGACCACGCCGTCCGCCATCACGTCGGTGCGCGCGAAGGCGCCGCAGAAATTCACGACCAGGCTGCGCACGCGCGGGTTCGACAAGACCAGCTCCAGCGCCGGCTTGGCCTGGGTGTAGGCGTCGACGCCGATCTCCAGGCAGTTCGACGGCCGCCCGCCCAGATGCACGATCGCGTCCATCGTGGTCATCGTCAGGCCCGCGCCATTGGCGAGCAGCCCGACCGGCCCGTCCAATTCGATGTAGCGCAGGCCCAGGTCGCGCCCGCGCTGCTCCAATCCGGTCAGGGTCTCGGGCGTGCCCAGCTTCGCCATGTCCGGTTGGCGAGGCAGCGCCGCGTCGTCCGCCACCAGCTTGCAATCCAGCGCCACGACGCGCCAGTCCTTGGTCACGACAAGCGGGTTGATCTCGACCAGCTCGGCGTCGCAGCGCCGATAGAGCGCGTAGAGCGCGGCCAGGGTCTTGGCGGCGGCGGGCGCGGCCGGGCCGAGGCCGTCAACCAAAGGGCGCGCCGTGGCGGCGTCGAGCCCGGTCTCGATGGCCACGGCCAGGCGCTTCAGTTCGTCGGGGCGGGTCGCCGCGATCTCCTCGATGTCCATGCCCCCGGCGGTGGAGAACAGGACCAGCGGCCCGTTGCTGGCCGGATCGTTGAGCACGGCGGCGTAGAGCTCGCGCGCGATCGGCACCTGCTCTTCCACCAGCACGCGCGTGACGGCGTGGCCGCCGATCGTCATGCCCAGGATCGCCGCGGCGGCTTTGCGCGCTTCGTCGGGATGAGCGGCCAATTTGATCCCGCCCGCCTTGCCGCGCTTGCCCGTGGGCACCTGCGCCTTCACGACGCAGGGTCCGAGGTTCTGCGCGGCGTTCGCGGCTTCGTCCGCGCTGACGCACAACTTGCCGCGCGGCACGGCGATGCCCTCCGCCGCCAGCAGCGGCTTGGCCGCGTGCTCTTCCAGGTTCATGCGCGGCAGCCTACTTGCCGTACTTCTTCCACAACGCGCCGAACAGCTCCTCTTCGCTCGGCTTGTCCTCGGGAATGGTCGTGGAGAGATGCGTGACGTTGATGAAGTGCCGCCAATTCAGGTTCTCGCTGATGCTGTTCCGGGCCCAGGTGCCGCAGCCCATCGAGAGGGTGAAGTTGAGCCCGTTGTCGAAGCTGCCGCCGTTGCCGAAGGTGTGCGCCTGGTTGACCAGCACGCGCACCACGTCGAGCGTCTCGGCCAGCGCGCGCGCATGAGCCATGTCCTTGGTGTGGATGCCGCAGGAATGGCCCATGCCCTGGAAACGCAGGATCTCCGCCACGCGGTCGCGTGCGGCCGGGAAGTCCTTGGCACGGTAGACCGCGAGCACCAGCGCCAGCTTTTCGCCCGAGAAGGGATGGTCGCGGCCGACGCCCGACTCTTCGACCATGAAGAACCGCGCCTGTTCGGCGTTGGCGGGCAGGCCGGCGGCCTTGGCGATGATCGAAGCGTCCTTGGCGATCAGCTTGCGGTTCAGCTTGCCGTCGACCCACAGCACGTCCCGGATGGCCTGGCGCTCCTGCGGCGAGCAGCGGTAGCCGCCCTCTGCCGCTAACGCGTTCAGTGCCGGCTCGTAGACCGCGTCGAGCACGACGATCGAATTCTCCGAGGAGCAGGACGTGGCGTTGTCGAAGCATTTCGACAGGCGGATCTTGCGCGCCGCGTCCGCCAGGTCGGCGCTCGCGTCCACGATCACCGGCACGTTGCCCGCGCCCACGCCGATCGCCGGCGTGCCGCTGCGATAGGCGCGGCGCACGTTGTCCTGCGAGCCGGTGCAGGCGATCAGGTCGCACAGCTCCATCAGCGCCTGGGTGCCCTCCTTCGTGACGGGGCTCGGCAGCACCTGCACCAGGTCCTCGGGCAGGCCGATGCGCTTGAGCGCCTCGCGCATCAGCGCGACCGTGCGCGTGGTCGTGATCGCCCCGCTGGGCGAGGGCGCGATCACCACGGCATTGGCGCCCTTCAGCGCCATCATCGCCTTGTTGACCGGGGTGGCGGCCGGATTGGTCGAGGGGCAGATGGCGCCAACCACGCCCACCGGCTTGCCGTACTGGACGATACCGCGCGCCCGGTCCTCCGCGATCACGCCGACGGTCCGCGCGCGCAGCAGGTCGCGCAGCGTGCCGAAGGTCTTGCGCTGGTTCTTGGTCACCTTGTCCGCGACGTTGCCGAGACCGGTGTCCTCCACCGCGAGTTCGGCCAGCGCGCGCGCGTTCTCGGGCTTGTAGACCGACCAGGCCAGCGCCGCCACCGCTTCGTCCACCCGCTCCTGCGAGGCGCCGGCAAGCGCGCGCATCGCCGCCCGGCCGCGCTCGATCAGCGCGGCGACGGCGGCGCGTTCGGGCGAGGTCTGCGCGCGGGCGGCGGGAGAGTCGTTCATGGCAGCAAAGGCCTGTCGCAGCGTTCCTCTTGTCCCCCCTCCCCCCGCGGGAGGGGGATAGGGGGAGGGGGTATTGCGCTCCGCTGTCGCATGACTGTCACCCTTCCCTTTTCCCCCTCCCGTCAAGGGAGGGGGGACAAAAGAAGACTTCTACGCCTGAGGGGAGGATCAACCTTCAGCTCCCCTGCAGGTCATGGATGCCGGGGTGGAACAGGTCCTTCCAGCTCGCGGGCTTGTTCTTGATCGAGCCGGTGCGGACCATGAAATCGGTCAGCTTCGTGATGTTCTCGGGCGCCAGCGAGAAGCTGAAGTCCTTGTCGGTGATCATCTTCTTCAGGAAGTCGTGCGACAGCTTGGACTGGTCGATCTTGATGAAGATGCGCACCGCCTCGTCCGGGTTCTCGGTGATGACCTTCGTCGCCTCCTTCAGCGCCGCGAGCAGGGCCTGGTAGGTCTTGGGATTGTCGTCGACGAACTTCTTGGTGGCGCTGAGCGCGCTGAAGCTCGACTTGCCGGTCACGTCGTAGGAGCTGACGACGCGGCTGATCTTCGGGTTCTCCAGCTCCTGGTACTGGAAGGGCGGGCTGGTGAAATGCCCGGTGATCTCCGAGCCCGGCGACAGCAGCGCGGCCACGCCCTCGGGATGCGCCAGGCTGACGGTGAGCGCGTCGAGCCTGGTGTGCTGGCCCGGGCCGAACTCCTTCTCCGCCGCCATCTGGAGCGCGATGGCCTGGAAGGACACCTTGACCGAGGGCAGCGCGATCTTGTCCTTGTCGGTGAAGTCGCGCAGCGACTTGATGTTCGGCTTGTTGGTGTTGAGGTAGGAAGGCTGCGAATTCAGCGTGCTGACGCCCTTGACCGCGATGTTGCCGACGGTCTTGTCCCACAGCACGATGAAGGGCGGCGTGCCGGCGGCGATCAGGTCGACGCTGTTGCCGAGCAGCAGGTCGTTGAGCACGGCAGGCGCGCCGACCGGCTTGTAGCTGGCCTTGATGTCGCCCAGGCCGGCCGCCTTGGCGTGCTTCTCGACCAGCTTCAGCTCCTCCATGATGTAGAGCTGCAGGTAGCCGATGCCGAGCTGGCGGCCGAAGCGCACTTCCTGCGTCTCCGCCGCGGCGGGGAGCGCGGCGGCGGAAAACGCGAAGCCGAGGAGGGAACAGCCGAGTAGCCATGCCGACTTGCGCATCGAGGACACTCCCTAGGTCGCGTGTTGCCTCATATCGATCGCCGTGATGTCCCGCTCCGGACCGCGCGCGGCATGCCCGGCGTTCCTATATGTCCGGGCTGGGAATCCTTTCTAGCTGGCGAGCTTGATGCCCGCGCGCTGGGCGTGCCGCGACAGGACGCGGCGCACCTTGTCGATGATCTCGTCGATGTGCTTGTGCTCGCAGATGAAGGCGGGCGCCAGGATCAGCGTATCCACGGTCACGCGCGCCAGCATGCCGCTGTTGAACAGGTCCTGCAGCACCTCGTAGCCGCGCACGCCCGGCTTGTCGGCGGCCTGCAGGTCGATGCCCGCCAAAAGACCGTACCCGCGAATGTCGGCGACGATCGGGATTTCGCGCAGCGCGTAGACCTTGTCGAGGAAATAGGGCGCCAGCGCATCGGCCTTGTCGAACAGCTTCTCCTTCTTGAAGATGTCGAGGGTCGCCAGGCCCGCCGCACAGGCCACGGGATGCGCCGAGTAGGTGTAGCCGTGGAAGAACTCGATTCCCTTGGCCGGTCCGTTGTCCACGATGGTCTTGTAGACCTTCTCGCTGACGCCGACGGCGCCCATCGGGATGTTCCCGTTGGTGATCCCCTTGGCCATCGTCAGCAGGTCCGGCGTGACGCCGAAGGCCTGGGCGCCGAATGCCTTGCCGGTACGCCCGAAGCCGCAGATCACCTCGTCGAACACCAGCAGGATGCCGTGCCTGTCGCAGATCTCGCGCAGGCGCTTCAGGTAGCCCTTGGGCGGCACCAGTATGCCGGTCGAGCCGGCGATCGGCTCGACGAAGCAGGCGGCGATCGTGTCGGCGCCGTAGAGATCGACATGGCGCTGCAGGTCGTCGGCCAGTTCGGCGCCCTTGTCCGGCTCGCCGCGCGCGAAGCGCATCTCCTCCTGCCAGGTGTGGCGGATATGGCTGACGCCGGGCAGCGTATTGCCGAAGGTCTCGCGGTTGCGGACCATGCCGGCGAGCGACAGGCCGCCGAAATTTACGCCGTGATAGCCGCGCTCGCGGCTGACGAAGCGCGTGCGCTGCGCCTGGCCCTTCGAGCGGTGGTACTGCAGCGCGATCTTCATCGCCGTGTCGATCGCCTCGGACCCGGAATTGGCGAAGAAGACGTAGTCGAGGTCGCCCGGCAGCAGCTCGGCCACCCGGCGCGCCAGATCGAACGACAAATCGTGGCCGAACTGGAACGGCGGCACGTAGTCCAGCGTCAAGAGCTGTTTGTGGCAGGCGTCGGCGATTTCCTGCCGGCCGTGCCCGGCGGGGGTGCAGAACAGGCCGGATACCGCATCGATTACCGGCTCGCCGCGATTGTTCTTGAAGTAGACCCCCTTGGCCTCGCTCACCAGCCGCGGCTCGGTCTTGAAGTGCTTGTTGGCCGAGAACGGCATCCAGTGATGCTCGAGCGAATTGGGCTTCATGGGGATTCTCCGGGGCGCAGGTCCAGACCGCGGACTATAAGGGAACGCCGCCCGAGGCGCCACCCGGGCACCGGAATCGACGGTCTACGGCGATTCGAGGAAACGGCGGACCCGCGCCCAAATCTCCCTGTTACCCGCCACCAGGATACCGCCGCCCGTGTCGGTCGGGCGATAGGCCGAATGGTCCCACTTCGCGACCCGTCCGCCCGCCTCGGCGACGATCAGCGCGCCCGGCAAGTGGTCCCAGGGCTTCATGTTGCGGTAGAGCACGAAATGCTGACGGCCCTCGGCAATGTCGACATAGATGCGCGCGGCGCAGGACCGGTCGGTCGGCGGGCCCAGCCCCTCCTTCACCTTGGCGCGCAAGCGTTCGCGCGGCGGGTCGGGAAAGAACAGGTAGCTGATGCTGCCGCGCAGCCCCTTGTCGTCGGCAGGCGCATCGTCGCCGCGCATGATGCGCTCGCCGTCGCGCCACGCGCCGCCGCCCCGCTCGGCCACGAAGGCGCGCGCGTGCACCGGCTCGTAGATCCAGCCGGCCAAAATCTCGTCATGCCGGACCAGGGCCACCATCACGCCGAAATCGGCCTTGCCCGCGGCGAAGTTGCGCGTGCCGTCGATCGGGTCGATCACCCAGACCGGATCGCGCCCGGCCAAGAGGTTGAGCAGGCCGGAATCGGCAGCGGTTCCCTCCTCGCCCACTACCACGCTGCCGGGAATCAGGGCGCGCAGCCGGGGAGCGAGCGCGCGCTCGGCGGCTTCGTCGGCGACCGTCACGGTCTCGTCGCCGTGCTTCTTGCGGATGTCGCCCGCCGCCAGGTTGCGGAAGCGCGGCATGATCTCCGTCGCCGCGACCTCGGCCATCGCCGCGGCCACGGCCTGGGGATCGAAACGCATGCCTATCCCGCCTGACGTCCGGAAGGATGGCGGCCGTGCCGTCGCCGCTCGAAGCGCTGGCGGTCGGCCGGGTCGAGTCCGACGCGCAGATGCACCGTGTCCTCGCCGTCCTGGCGCTCCAGCACCTCGCCATGCTGGTAGAGCCACGCGATCGCCGCGCCGTCGTCCACGGGAATGTCGAACTCGGCGACCTCGCGCTGGGCGGCCAGGCAGGCATCGAGCGCCCGCAGCAGGTCGTCGCACCCCTCGCCCGTCACCGCCGACAGCGCCACCGCATTGCCATCGCGGGCGCGCTGGGCGTCGAGCGCCGAGCGCGCCGCGGGGTCGAGCAGGTCGATCTTGTTGAGCGCCTCGATCAAGTGGCGCTGCTTGTCGTTGCCGTCGAGCAGGGCCTCGAGCCCCAGCTCGCGCAGGACCTTCAGCACGTCGGCGCGCTGCGCGGCGCTGTCGGGATGCGCCGCGTCGCGCACGTGGACGATGATGTCGGCGCCCAGCACCTCTTCCAGGGTGGCGCGAAACGCTGCCACGAGCTGCGTCGGCAGGTTCGAGATGAAACCCACCGTGTCGGACAGGATGGCGGTGCGCCCGGACGGCAGGGAAAGCCGCCGCATGGTGGGATCGAGCGTCGCGAACAGCAGGTCCTCCGCCATCACCGCGGCCTGGGTCAGGCGGTTGAACAGGGTCGACTTGCCGGCGTTGGTGTAACCGACCAGCGCCACCACCGGGTACGGCACGCGCTTGCGCGCGGCGCGGTGCAGGCCGCGCGTGCGCTTCACCTGCTCCAGTTCGCGCTTCAGCTTGATGATGCGCTCGTCGATCAGCCGGCGGTCGATTTCGAGCTGGGATTCGCCGGGGCCGCCCAGGAAGCCGAAGCCGCCGCGCTGGCGCTCCAGGTGGGTCCAGCTTCGGACCAGGCGCGAGCGCTGGTAGCTGAGCGCCGCCAGCTCGACCTGCAACGCCCCCTCGTGCGTGCGCGCCCGGGCGCCGAAGATTTCCAGGATCAGGCCGGTGCGGTCGATCACCTTGGCCTTCCACGCCTTCTCGAGGTTGCGCTGCTGCACCGGCGATACCGTGCCGTCGACCACGACCACGCCGATCTCCTGCGCCTCGACGATCTGGCCCATCGCCTCGACCGTGCCGCCGCCCAGCAGCGTGGCGGGGCGCGGCCGCTTCACCACGACGCTCTGCGCATGGGCGATGGTGAGCCCGATCGCCCGGGCCAGGCCCACCGCCTCGGCCACCCGCGCCTCGGGATCGCGGACCGCCGCGCCATCGCCCTGGCCATGCGATGGCAGGATCGGATGCAGCACCAGCGCGCGACCGGTGGTTGCCGTCGCGTCGGTCCAGGCGCCGACCGTGCGCGAGCGGGGTTGGCGCGCGTTGGGGCCGACGCGCGCGGAAGCGGGCGTGCTCATGCTGCCTTCCGCCCGGCCGTGCCGGGGCAGGCGCCGGGCGTCAAGAAGCCTCGGCGCCTTCCTTCGTGGCGGGCGGCTCGAAGAGCTGGATCGGCGTCGCCGGCATCACGGTCGAGATCGCGTGCTTGTAGACGAGCTGCGAATGCGCGTCGCGGCGCAGCAGGACCGAGAAATTGTCGAACCACGTGATGATGCCCTGAAGCTTGACCCCGTTGACCAGGAAGATCGTGACCGGGGTCTTGTTCTTGCGGACGTTGTTCAGGAAGACGTCCTGCACGTTATGGGATTTTTCGGACATGGTATGTTCCGTTTCTTCTTGTGTTGCCGGTTCGCCCTACC
>JADZDN010000368.1 GCA_020851015.1 Alphaproteobacteria bacterium
CGCAAAAACGACGGAGAAGCTACTTCCGCTTCGCCTTCTTTTTTGCGGCCTTCTTCTTGGTCTTCTTCTTCGCCTTCTTCTTCGCAGCCATGCTGCATCTCCCCTGCTCGTTGGGACACACTACGGGACGACCGCGTCACAACGACCGTCGACCCATTGCGTCGATACTCGTTCAGCCAACGATTTTCAATTGAAAACGCGGAAGTGATTCGAAACCACCCTTCATCCGAAGCCTTGTGGCGTCGATTGATCGTGAATTTGCAAGCGTAAAAGCGCCGGCCGCCGCGCTCGATGACACGCGCGGAGCGCAACATGGTTGATGCGTGGATGCCAGATAAATATTGGCTTCTGTGAATTTTACGCGGCAGCGCGTCGCTGCGCGCGCGGCGCACGCGCCGTGCGCGCACCCGCGCGACTTCTTCCACGCGCGCGCGGCGTCTCATCGCTCGCGCGCGGCGTCGTCGAATTTGCCGTCCAAAACGATTCCACGAAGCGCGCGGACGCCAATTCGGCTAAACTGATTCGCTTTTCGCCGTTCGCGGCCCTGTGCGAGCACGATTGCGGTCGCCGAACTTTCGACGAACGATGCGCGATGGGGGATCAAGAATGACAAACGCGGTGAGCGATCGTCGAACGCTGCTGCGCGAGAATTTTCTGTTGAAGACGCTTTCCGACGACGAGCTCGATCGGATGCTGCGCTTCGCCAGCGTGCAAAGCCACAGGGCGGGTGACGTACTCTTCCGCAAGGGCGATCCCGGCGAAGGCATGATGGCGGTGTTGAAGGGGCAGATCCGCATCGGCGTCATGTCGGCCGAGGGCAAGGAATTGATTCACAATATCATCAATCCCGGCCAGGTCTTCGGCGAGATCGCGCTGCTCGACGGCAAGGAACGCTCGGCCGACGCGGTGGCAATCGTGCCGACCGACGTGCTGGTGGTCCTGCGCCGCGACTTCCTGCCGTTCCTGGAAGCCGACGCGAAGCTGTGCATCCGGCTGATGACCGTGCTGTGCGAGAAATTGCGGCTCACCAGCGAACTGGCGGAGGACTTCATGTTCCTCGAGTTGCGCCAGCGCCTTGCCAAGCGGCTGGTGCGCCTGGCGCAGCTCTATGGTCGCCCGTGGCGCAGCGGCGTGATCATCAACTTCCGGCTGCCGCAGCGCGAGCTGGCGGCGATGATGGGCACATCGCGCGAAAGCATCAACAAGCAGCTCCGCGAATGGGCCGAGGCCGGATGGCTCACGGTCGATCGCGGCAACATCGCGATTCACGATCTGGATGCGATGACCCGCCAGTATGGCGGCTGAAGCGTCCGGTCGATGAGCCGCTGGTCGGCCCTGCCTGTCGTCCTCGTCGCGGCCATGGTGTTCGCCGCGACGCGCGCGGGCCTGCTCGAACCGCTGGAGCTCTGGGCCTATGACCGCATCGGCGCTGCGGTCTTTCGCGACCTTGGCGACGAACGCCGCGTGACGCTGGTGACGCTGGACGAGCCGGCGCTCGCCCAGCTGGGCTGGCCGCTGGGCGACGACACGGTTGCCGAGCTCGTCGCCCGCATCCTCGATGGCGGTGCCCGCGCGGTCGCGCTCGACGTCTACCGCGACCAGCCGCGTCCGCCCGGCACGGTGCGGCTGGACGCGCTGTTGGCGAGTTCGAGCACGGTGGTGGGGGTGACGTTTCTTGCCGATGGCGCGATCGATCGCGTGCCGCCGCCGGCGGCTCTGATCGGCAGCGATCGCGTCGGCTTTGCCGACCTTCCGCTCGATCGCGATTCCCTCGTGCGGCGCGGTCTGCTTTATCGCGCGGATGGCGAGAAGGAGGCGGTCGGGCTCGCGCTGCGCGTGGCGCTGGTGCATCTGAACGCGGACGGCATCGCGCCCGGACCCGATGCTGCGAACGAGGACTGGTTGAAGCTGGGTGCGGCGATCTATCGGCCGCTCGAATCGGGCGATGGCGGCTACGCGGATGTCGACGCGCGCGGCTACCAGTTCATGCTTGACTACGGGCGGCGCCTGGCGCGGCCGCCGGTGGCCAGCGCGCTCGCCGTCCTCGACGGGACCGTCGATCCGGCGCTGCTGCGCGGCCGGACGGTCTTGATCGGCATCGCCGCTCCCAGCACGCGCGACGTTTTTCCGATGCCGGCGGGTCCGGCGCGCGCCACCGGCCGGCGATCGATCTTCGGCGTCGAGCTGCAGGCGGCGATTGCCGCGCAGATTCTTCGTCAGGCCTATGGCGAGACGGCGCCCTTGCGCGTGCTGCCGCCGGCGGCCGAGGCGGGGTGGTCGATCGGCTGGTGCCTGATCGGGGGCGCGCTGGGCGCGGCCCTTGCCGGCGCGCTTTTCCTGGCGCTCGGACTGGCGGGCGGAATAGCGCTGTTGTCGATCGGCAGCACGGCGTTGCTGTGGCAGGACTGGTGGCTTCCGGTGATGGCGCCCAGCGCCGGATTCGTCGTCAGCTATGCCGCGACGTCGGGCTGGCGCATCGCCGGCGATCTGCGCCAGCGGCTGGAGCTCCGGCGCATGTTCGCGCGCTTCGTCGATCCCGGCGTCGCGGAGGAGATCTGGCGCCAGCGCGATGTGCTGCTGGCGGGCGGACGGCCGCTGCCCCGGCGCTTCGAGGCGACCGTCCTGGTCTCCGACCTCGCCGGATTCAGCGCCGCATCCGAGGCGATGGATCCATCGGCGGTGATGGATTGGGTCGGCGCCTACATGGACCGCATGACCGACCTTGTCATCGATCGCGGCGGCATGGTCGAGAAATATGCCGGCGACGGGTTGCTGGCGGTATTCGGCGGCCCGGCCGCGGGTACGGATGCGGATGCGGCAACCCAGGCCCGCCGTGCGGTCGATTGCGCGCGGTCGATGCGGGCGGCGGTCGACGCGATCAACCGGACCTGCGGCGAGCACGGCTGGCCCCCGCTTCACGTCCGCATCGGCATTCATTCCGGCCCGGTGGTATCGGGCGCCGTCGGAAGCGCCCGGCGGTCGCAATACACGGTGATCGGCGACACGCCGAACGTCGCGGCGCGGCTCGAAGCCTTCGAGAAGGACAAGATCCGGTTCGGCGGCAGCGAGGGGAACTGCCGCATCCTGCTCAGCGGAACCACCGCGGCGTTGCTGGGGCCGGGCGTGCGGGTCGAGAAAATCGCCGACGCGGCGGTGCGCGGCCGGGAGGGGCGCGTCGAGATTTATCGCCTTTGCACCGATCCCGATCGGTGACGGGCGTCAGCGGTCCAGCTTGGCGATCTCGGGCAGGCCGGCCTGCTCCAGCAGCGCGGCCCGATCGGACCGCGGTCCCGGCGCCGACGGCGCGGCGGCGATCGCGGCGCTAACCGCCTCCCGCGCGTCGAACCAGATGCCCGCGCTGGCGTAGCTGCGCGCCCGGCTGGCCGGGCCGGCGCCGGCGGTCATGAGGGTCAGCTCCGGCGGCTCGCCGACGCGCTGCATCAGCACGGTTTCGGTGGCGCGCACCGAACTGGCCCGGTCGAAGAACATCAGGGTCACCCGGTACTCCACGCCCGGCTCCAGGCTGGATTTCAGGTCCGCGAGCCGGAGCGGCCAGATGCCCGGCCCGTCCTTGACCTCGATGCGACCGGACGCCAGGGGCGCCGCGCCGGCATCGGCCGTGCGGGTGATCAGGATCTGAATCCGGCCGGGCTCCGCCACATACATATATAAGGTGGGCTGGGCGGAGACGGTCAGGCCGACATGCTCGGGGGCCAGCAGCTTCAGCTTCGGCATCTGCACCCCCCTGGTCGCGGCGGGGGCCACGTCGGCCGGGGCGCCGCGCCGCGGCGGCACGTAGATCGGCGGCGACGGGGCGGGCGGCGGCGTCTGGGGTGTGGCCTGGGCGGGGGCGGACTGCCCGATCTGGACGCGGTCCGGGTCCGTCCCGGGCTCGGCCGGAGCGGGTTCCGCCAGCAGCCCGGCCATTGAGAGCCCAACCGCCAGGCTGGCTGCGGCGACGAGAGATCGATTCATCGCACGTTCTCCGATGGCCCATGACGGCCTATGATCTTCGGTCCCGGGCCCGGGGGCTGTAAAGCATGTCACAAATCGGTCCGGCGGGCAGAGGGTAGGGGAAGGGGATGGCGCGGGCCACGAAACGACGGAAACCCAGCGGGGCTGCCAGGTCCCGGCCGGCTGCCGGCGCCGGCGCCGACGCCGAAATCCCGCCGGGATCAAGCTGTTATGTCTGGCCGCGCGGGCCGGGCGGGTGCGAGAAGACGATCAACCTGGCGCTGCAGGGCGGCGGCGCGCACGGCGCCTTCACCTGGGGGGTGCTGGACAAGCTGCTCGAGGACGGCCGCATCGCGATCGACGGGATCAGCGCCACCTCGGCCGGCGCGATCAACGCCGCGCTGCTCGCCCAGGGGCTGATGGCCGGCGGCCCGGACGGGGCGCGACAGCAATTGCACGAGTTCTGGCACGGCATCAGCGAGCAGTCG
This sequence comes from Alphaproteobacteria bacterium, assembly GCA_020851015.1. The sequence goes on from JADZDN010000368.1 coordinate 4,443, forward strand.
TCGCAGGTGCTGGCGTTCCTTGGCTTCTTCGATGCGTTGTCGCCCGGATGGAATCGCGACTGGTCGCCCGGCCATCTGATGTTCGATCTCGCCAGCCGGCTGTGGTCGCCCTACCAGCTCAATCCCTTCGGCTACAATCCGCTGCGCGAACTGCTGCAGCAGACGATCGACATCGACCGCATCCGCGCCTGCGACACGGTGAAGCTGTTCATCTCGGCGACCAACGTGGAGACCGGCAAGATCCGCGTCTTCGACCACCGCGAGGTGACGGTCGATGCGATCCTGGCCTCGGCCTGCCTGCCGCAGATCTTCCACGCGGTCGAGATCGACGGCCAGCACTACTGGGACGGCGGGTACATGGGCAACCCGGCGATGTTCCCGCTGATCTACAACTGCGACAGCCGGGACATCGTGATCATCCGCATCAATCCGATCGTCCGCAAGGGCGTGCCGCAGACCGGGCGGGACATCGTCAACCGGCTGAACGAGATCACCTTCAACTCGTCCCTGATGCGCGAGATGCGGGCGATCGCCTTCGTCACGCGGCTGATCGACGAGGGCAAGATCGCCGCCGGCGAAATGAAGCGCATGCTGATCCACATGATCGAGGACGACGAGCTGATGGTCGATTTCGGGGTGGCCAGCAAGCTGAACCCGGACTGGCAGTTCCTGTGCCATCTGCGCGACATGGGGCGCGAGCGCGCCAGGCGATGGATCGAAACCACGCTCGGCCGGCTGGGCCGGGAATCGACCATCGATATCGGCGAGGAGTTCCTCTAGCCCGCGGCTTGCCCGGACGCGCGCTTGGGTGATATCGAATGCGGGAGGGCGATGGAAAAATCGCCCCGGAACGGGAGCACGGTAACATGCGCTGGCGGTGGCTGGTCGCGCTTTGCGTTGGCGCGGCGCTCTACGCCCCGATCGCCGAAGCAGCCGGCGGCCCCTGCGTGCCGGTCGGGCGCTGGCTCGAGCCGGGCAGAACCAAGCCGACAGACACCGAGCAGATGATCGACGAGGCGGTCGACCGGCGCATCGTCTTGATGGGCGAGGTCCACGAACAGGCCGAGCACCAGCGCTGGGTCCTGCACACCATCGCCGCGCTTTACGGCCGGCGGCCCGACATGGTGCTGGGCTTCGAGGCGTTCCCGCGCCGCGCGCAGCCCGTGCTCGACCGCTGGGTCGCCGGCGAGCTGGACGAGCGCAGCTTCCTCGCCGCCAGCGAATGGTACCGCGTCTGGGGCTACGACCCGACGCCCTACCTGCCGATCTTCCATTTCGCCCGCCAGAACCGCGTGCGCATGGTGGCGCTGAACGTCGACCGCGCCGTCGTCGCGCGCGTGGGTCGCGAGGGCCTGGCCCAGGTGCCGCCGGCCGAACGCGAGGGCGTGGGCGACCCTTCGCCGGCGCGGCCGGCCTATGTCGACCGGCTGGGCGAGGTCTATCGCCAGCACCAGGAAGGCGCCGACGCGCCGCGGCCGGACCCGCTCGATCCGCGCTTCCTGCGCTTCGTCGATGCCCAGCTCCTGTGGGACCGCGCGATGGCCGAGGCGCTCAATGCCGCGTCGCGCGCGCGCAAGGAGCCGCTGGTCGTGGCGCTGATGGGCGCGGGGCATCTGGAGAACCGCGACGGCGTGCCGCACCAGCTTGCCGCCCTGGGGCGCAAGGACGCCTATGTGCTGCTGCCCTGGAACGAAGGCCGCGACTGCGCGCAGCTCCGCAAGGGCTTCGCCGATGCCGTGTTCGGCATGGGCCCGGCCGCGCCGGCGGCGTCGACGCCGCGATTGGGCGTGGCGCTCGATCCCGATCCCGAGGGTGCGCGCATCCGCCGCGTGGTCGAAGGCGGCGTTGCCGCCGCAGCGGGATTGAAGCAGGGCGATGTCGTGCTGGTCGCGGCCGGCCAGGTGATCGCCGATCCCGGCGCGCTCAGCGACGTGCTGCGGCGCCAGGCGCCCGGAACCCTGCTGCCGCTGATCGTGCGCCGCGACGGCAAGTTCGTCGACCTGGTGGCGGAGTTCTGATCGCCGCCGACCATCCCATCAACGCCCAGGAGGAATTCCACCAATGCCGGCCAAACGCGAGAAAGTGATCATCACCTGCGCCGTTACAGGGTCGATCCACACGCCGACCATGTCGCCCTACCTGCCGATCACGCCGGACGAGGTGGCGCGCGACGCGATCGCGGCGGCGACGCCGCCGGCGCGGCCGGGCCCCTGCCGCCCACGGCCTCGGCGAAGCCCGTGCGGAGCGGCGCGCCGTCGCGGCCTTCGGTCCCGGGCCGCAGCAC